>NZ_JPES01000012.1:0-18769 GCF_000730175.1 Haloferax sp. ATB1
ACTTGATTTCGGACGTCGCTTCGATGCCGTTTCGAATCGGCATCACGACGTCCATCGTGACGACATCGGGTTCGAGTTCGCGGTAGAGTTCCACCGCTTCGACCCCGTTTTCGGCCTCGCCGACGACTTCGTGTTCACCCTCTAGGAGCTGTTTGAGGAGATTCCGCATGAACGCGGAGTCGTCCACGACCAGTACCTTGCTTGCCATACCTCCAGATTTCCGAAAATCACACCATAAACCCTTCCTCCCCATTATCAAGGATGATACGTCATCAGGAGCACGCCAGACCGCCTCACGACGCGTCGACGCCGATTCTTGGAGAGCGCTCAGAGGGCGGTCGCCGTCGTCAGCGCCGACGTGGCGGGAACGAAGCGCCGGTTTCTTCGACGGCGTCGAGGAGGTCGCCGATACTGTCGTCGCGGTCGAGTCCGTTCGCGGCCGCGAGCGCCTCGACGGCCCGGCCGGGGTAGGTGACCTGCACCTCCGAGGCTAAAAGCAGGATGCCGAGCACCTCGTCGGTCGGCGTGTCGGCGCTCCCGACGGCCTCGGCGTACCACGTGAGAAACGAGTGGACGACTTCGGTCACGTCGTCGGAGACGGTCTCGTGTCGGGTGACCTCGCCGTCGACGAGCGCGGTAGTGACGAGCGCGTGATTCGCGCGGACCGCCCCGACGCGCTCGGCGAGCAAGCGGCGGGCGAGTACGGCCCGCTTTTTCGGGTCTTTCGGGAGGACGAGTTCGGGTGCGCCGGTATTGCCGTCGCCCTCACCAGCCGCCTCCGAATCGGGGTCTGCGGTCCCGTCCGATTCGGAGGGGTCACTCTCGTTGCCGGCCGCGTCGTCGACCGGCGCTGGCGGCCTGTTTTCCCCCGTCGAGATGACGTACCGGCCCGTGTCGAGCGCCGCGACGTGCTCGTCGCGACTGATATCGAGTTCGTCCGTCCCGACGACCCCCTGTTCCTCTGGGTGAGTGGGAGGACGTTCGTCCTCGTCGTCCATCGGCGGATGCTCGGTGCCGTGGCATATAATCCCATCGTCGGCGCGCGTGATAGACTCACTACTACGACTGAGAACGTGGCAGATAGACAACCAACACATTGACAAGCAGCGCGTTCTGATGAATCTCTATCTATGGAGTCTGACAGGACCCTCTCAGCGCTGGGGAACGAATACAACCCGGATATCCTCCGTGCCGCGGACGAACCCCACTCGGCACAGGAGTTCAGCGAGATGTTGGACATCCCCATTGCGACCTGTTATCGCCGGATCGAGGAACTGACGGCAGCGGGCCTCCTCGAACTGCACGACCGGGTTCTCTCCGACGAGCACCGACGGACGAACGTCTACCGCCGCGAAGTCGACGAGATCGTCGTTCGATTCGAGGGCGACGACTACACCGTCAGCGTGACCGAACGCCCGGAGGTGAAGAACAAACTCGACGACGTGTGGCGGAAGATTACGCAGGACTGAACCTGCTCCGGCTCCGGTCTTTTCTCCTACGTTTTCTGAGACGAGCGCCGATTAGTGGCTCGCGTGAGCGTGCGAAGTACCTTACCTATCGACGTACCGAACGTTCGGTATCAGTCTTGATATTGAGGGCCGTAGCGTTATGTAGGCCCTCTCCAAGTTGACGAGTGACGGTTCCCCGCTCCCCACCGAGCGTGGGACCAAACCCACGAAATTCATGTTCGAAAACATCAACGAAGACCGGGGTCAGGTCGGTATCGGGACCCTCATCGTCTTCATCGCGATGGTTCTGGTCGCCGCAATCGCGGCGGGCGTCCTCGTGAACACGGCTGGCTTCCTGCAAGCCACCGCCGAGGACGCTGGACAGCAATCTGTGAACAAGGTCACCAACCGCGTCGACGTCGTCAACGCCCACGGGCTGGTCAACCAGACTGGTGAGGAACGAACCGTTGACCAAGTCTTCCTGACGGTCCGGCTCGCGGCCGGCTCTGGGAGTGTCTCTCTCGAAGACACGACGGTGAAGTACCTGAGTGAGACGACCGCACGGACCCTCACCTACAACGACACCAACGACGCCAACGACCAAGGGGACGCCGCCAACCTGACGACCGGGGACAACTTCACGGCGGGCGTTCTCGAAGACGGTGACGGCTCCTTCGAGGTCCTCAACGAGCAGTCCGACCGCGCGGAGATCATCATCAACACCTCCACGGTCGAAGGTGCCGCCGCCAACGGGACGGCCACGGGCCAGACCGTCAAGCTCGACATCACCAGCCGCAACGGTGGCACGACGCAGGTCATCCTGACGATGCCCCAGCAGCTCGCCGGCAAGGACAACAACGACCCCATCGCACTATAGGAGATTCACATGTTCGATAACATTACTGACGACGACCGCGGTCAGGTCGGTATCGGGACTCTCATCGTCTTCATCGCGATGGTTCTGGTCGCCGCAATCGCGGCGGGCGTCCTCGTGAACACGGCTGGCTTCTTGCAAGCCACCGCCGAGGACGCCGGACAGCAATCTGTGAACAAGGTCACGAACCGCGTCGACGTCGTGTCGACTCACGGTATCGTTAACGGAACGTCGACGAAGAGCGTCGACTTCGTGAACCTCACCACGCGTCTGGCGGCCGGTTCCGGTTCGGTCTCGCTGAACAACACGACGATTAAATACCTCAGCGACGACACGGCTCGGACGCTCGTCAACAACAACACGGACAACGCGGACGGCATCAACTGGTCGACCGCCGGAAACGACGAGTTCGCGGTCCGTAAGATTCAGGACGATGACACCTCATTCCCGATTCTCAACAGCCAGACCGACCGCTTCGAGATCGTCATCAACACCTCCGTCATCGAAGGGGCGAACAAGAACGGCCTCAGTACGGGCGAATCGGTGACCCTCGAGATAACCTCGCGCAACGGCGGCACCACGCAGGTCATCCTGACGATGCCCCAGCAGCTCGCGGGCAAGGACAACAACGACCCGGTGGCACTGTAAATGTTTAGCGAACTGTTCAACGACGAGGACAGAGGTCAGGTCGGTATCGGAACGCTCATCGTCTTCATCGCGATGGTCCTGGTCGCCGCAATCGCGGCGGGCGTCCTCGTCAACACCGCTGGCTTCCTCCAGGCAACGGCCGAAGATGCGGGCGAGCAGTCCGTGAACAAGGTCACGAACCGCGTCGAAGTCCTCAACGCGCACGGTACGGTTGGCGACTCCGAGGTCATCGACAACATGACCCTCACGATTCGTCTCGCCGCCGGCTCCTCTAGCGTCGACATGAACGAGTCGTCCATCAAGTACCTCAGCGACGACACGGTCACGACGCTGACCAACCAGTCCGACGACGGAGAGACCAACGACGTTCGTACCTACGCGGACAGCGACGAGTTCCTGATGGACGAGGTCACCGACGACGACGGTTCGTTCGGCGTCCTCAACAGCATGAACGACCGCTACGAGGTCAAAATCAACACGTCCGCCATTGAGGGCGGAACCGGTCTCGGCACCGGCGAGCGCGTCACGCTCGAAATCACCTCGCGGACCGGCGGCACCACGCAGGTCATCATGACGATGCCCCAGCAGCTCGCCGGCAAGGAGCGCGGCGACCCGATTAAACTCTAATCGGTCTCTCGCTGCTGCGCTTTTTTTATCGCCACAGAACCCCGTTAGTGCCCACAGCGGTGTTCGTCACGCGCCGCGCCGAGTTCCGTACCCCGTCTCGGAGCGAACGAGAGTGCTGAAACGCACCGAGCCAAAAGAGAAACGCGAAGCGAGTTACTCGGTCTCTTCGCCGAACCACGGCGGGGACTCGCCGACCATGGAGAACCCGGCCGCCTGCTCGTATATCTTGATGCCGCCCTGTGCGATTTCCAGTGGGAACATCGAGTTCTTGATGCTCTGCTTGCGCATCTTCGCCACCCAGACGTAGCGGTTGCTCGTCGCGCCCGCGGGGCTCTGGATGAGGTAGATGTTCCCGTCGGTCAGGAAGTTCTCGAGGCCGATGTCGGTCTCGGGGAAGATGGCCGACTGCTCGGTGGTCAGAAGCGAGGTGAGACCGCTGTCCTTCAGGATGTCGATGAACTTCAGGAGGTACTGGCGCTGTTCTTTCTCGTCGTCGAAAAACAGCTGGAACATCGTCAGCGAGTCGAGGACGAGTCGGTCGTAGTTGGTGTCCTGGAGGTCGCCGAGGATGCGGTCGAGCGTCGTCGAGAAGTCACCGTCGCGGAGGAGCGTCCGCTTGTCGTAAACCTTGATATCTCCGGACTCGACGTACTCGTGCCAGCGGTCGAAGCCGATGGACTCGGCCGCCTCGCGGATGTCGTCTTCGGTCTCCTCGAAGGTGAGATACAGGCCGCCTTCGTCGAACTGATCGACGCCGTTGTAGAGATACTGGAGTCCGAGGATACTCTTGCCCGTCCCGGGATTGCCGCTTATGAGCACCGCGGCGTTCTTGACGATACCGCCGTTCAGGATGGAATCGAGCCCTTCGACACCGGTCTTGACTAGTTCTGTCATGATTGTGTTGAAACGCGTGTGTTGCTGTCGGAGGAACCTCCGTGCCGACGCCGGATAATTCTTCTTACCGCCGCTACGGCGCCGTCTGACTTTTATTACATACTTAGCCGGCGAAAATTCCGAACGTCTAAAATATCGCTACTGATAACGGGACGGGAACTTTCTTGTACCGACTTACGTACCTTGCACCAATGTTACCTGCTCCCCCGAGTCCGTCGGACCTCCCCGGCCGGTCCGCCGCTCGGCCGGGTGACAGGCCGTCGCTCGAACGAAGCGCCCCGCAAACGGTGCGGAGGTGCTCGCTGCGAGCATGATGGAGTGGCAGAACGACGAAGGCACGGCTGACGCCGGGGACGAAACGGAGACGGAAGGACAACACATGTCATCAGACGATGGACTTGGATTCGAGGAGGGGATAGACGACCTCTCCGACGAGTTTGGTGACTTCGGCGACGACCTCGACGACGGATTCGACGATGACGATTTCGGCGGATTCGACGACGACAACAGCGAGGAACTCGCAGAGCTCGAAGATCGCGTCGGCGAACTCGAGAACGAAGTAAGCGCCATCTCGTCGGGGATGAACACCGTCCGCGAAGAGAACAAACAGATCGGTGAGACCGTCGAAGAGCTCGACGACACGATTCGCAAACTGCTCGACATCTACGAGATGGTCACCCGCGGCATCAACCCGTTCGTCGACGACGCCCGCGAGATGGGCGGCCTCGACGGCGGTGGCGGTTCGTTCGGACTCTTCGAGGCGGAAGCCGAGGACGAAGAGCACCTCGACCCCGAGGTGGCGAACGCCGACGCCGAGTCGTTCTTCGACGACGACTTCGGCGAACTCGACGCCGAGGAGGGCGCGAAGGAAGCGGAACTCGCCGCGGAAGACGAACTCGTGGAAGCCGAGCGCGAGAGCCCCGCGGACGTGCTCGACGACGACGACGAGGCCGACGAGGCCGACGACTCGGGCGGCGCGGGGGGCGCGAGCTTCGACGACCTCAAAGAACAGTACGAGGAGGGCGGCGGCTGGGACGAAGAAGACGAAGCGGAGGCGGACGAAGGAGAGGCGGACGACGCCGAAACGGACCTCGCCGACGCGGCAGTCGACCTCGAAGACGACTTCGAAGACGAGCCGGTTGACAGCGTCGAAGACGACTTCGAAGCGATCGCCGACGCCGACGAGGCCGACGACCCGAGTGACGAACCGTCCGAGTCCGAACACGAACCCGAGGTCGAAGACGCCGACGGCGACGTTCGCAAGACGCTCGACGAACTGGAGGCCGAGTATGCCACCGCGGCGATGGCCAAAGACGAGCTTTCGGTCGACGACGAGGACGACGCGGCCGCCGAACCCGAGCCGTCGGCGGCGGTCGAGGAGTCCGACGCCTACCTGGCTGCGCTCCCGTCGAACTACGTCTCCGAGGTGCTCGTCCTCGAATGGGTCGAACATCTCGTCGCGGTCGGCGGCGCGCTCGGCGCGTCACGCGCGCTTCGCCAGTATCGGGAGCAGGACTGGATATCGCGCGCCGTCGAGAGCGAACTGAACGCCCACGTCGGACAGATTGCGCCGTCGGTCGCGGACCCCGACGGGGGCGAACTCCGCATCGATGACCACCAGACGAGCCTCGCATACGTCTGTCGCCTCGCGGAGGACGTTCCGCGGGGACAACTGTACGACGAGTTAGTCGCCTACGGGAGGAGATTCGATGGGATTCGGTGTTAGCGGCTCGACCGCCGTTATCTTCCTCGGCGTCCTCGTCGCCACGGGGACGCTGTACACAGCGACGTCGAACGCGTCGGAGAACGTGCTCGAAGCGCAGGACGCCGACGCGGAGCGGGCCCTCGAACGGACGAACACGGACATCACCGTTACGAACGCGACCTACGACGCGGGCAACGAGAGCCTCACGGTGAACCTGACGAACGCCGGCTCGGAGACGCTCTCGGTGAGCGAGACCACCTTGCTCGTCGACAACAGGTACGTCGACGTGCCGGCGGCCAACGCGACCGTCGACGGCGACGCCGGAACCGACCTCTGGTACGCCGGCGAGAACCTCAGTCTCGTGGTCGGGGTCGACCCCACGCCCGAACGCGTGAAGGTCGTCACCGGGAGCGGCGTCGCAGCCACGGAGGCGGTGAACTAGATGGCCGACATCTCCGTTCCGAGCCTCATCCTGTTCATCGCCAGCATCGTCGTCGCCGCCGGCGTCTCGGGCGTCCTCATCGACACCGTGACCGGCATCAGCAGTTCGCTCGACGAGCGCGGCGGCGACGTGAGTACAGAGATCAGAACCGACATCGAAGTCATAAGCGATCCGCAGGCGGGTGTCTACGACGGCGCGAACGACAACCTCTCGATATACGTCAAGAACACCGGCCTCAGGACGCTCCCGGCGACCAGCGGTGGTTTCGACATCATCGTCGGTGGACAGTATCAGACCAACGTCACGGTGAACGTCGTCGACGGCACCGAGTGGCGGCCGAGCAACGTCATCGAACTCACGGTGACGGACATCGCGTTGGACTCGGGCGACTACCGGATGACCGTCGTCGTCGACGGTGACGAAGAGGTGTTCGAATTCCGCGTACCATGAGCAGTCAATTCTCTCTCGGGCTATCCGGGCACGACCGTCTCGAAAAGGAACTCGGCGGCGGCATCCCAAAGGGTGCCATCGTCCTCATCGAAGGGGACTACGGCGCCGGTAAAAGCGTGTTGTCGCAGCGGTTCAGCTACGGCTTCTGCGACGAGGAAACGGTGGTGACGCTCGTCTCGACCGAGCTGGGCGTCCGCGGCTTCCTCGACCAGATGCACTCGCTTTCGTACGACATCGTCAAGCATCTGCTCGACGAGCAGATCCTGTTTCTCCAGGCCGAAATCGACAGCAGCGGCGCGCTCTCCGGCGGGAGCAGCCAGGAGGAGCGCAAACAACTCCTCCGGCGGCTGATGGACGCCGAGACGCTCTGGGACGCCGACGTCATCATCATCGACACGTTCGACGCCATCCTGCGCAACGACCCGCAGTTCGAGGCGCTGGTCCGGCAGAACGACGAGCGGCAGGCCGCCCTCGAAATCATCTCGTTTTTCCGCGAGCTGACGACGAAGGGCAAGACCATCATCATCACCGTCGACCCGTCGTCGGTCGACGAGGGCTCCATCGGTCCGTTCCGCTCTATCGCCGACGTCTACTTCGAACTGGAGATGGTGGAGGTCGGAAACGACGTTCGGCGGAACATCTTCGTGAAGCGCTTTGCGGGGATGGGCCAGCAGGTCGGCGACCGCGTCGGCTTCTCGGTCCGGTCGGGTATCGGGCTCGTCATCGAGTCGAGGAGCGTGGCGTAGATGGCGACCGAACACGGCTCCGCCAGGCTGTCGGACGATCTCAAGCGCCTCGCGATGCAGTGGCCGCACCTGCGGGACCACCTCAAGCGGTTCCGACAGATCACCGGCGAGTTCCCGATGCTCGTCGACGAGCCGGGCGACTACGAGTCCCGGCGTCCGAACATCATCTACCCGCTGGGCGGCCCCGTGTTCTGCCAGATATACGGCAACTTCGGCGAGACGACGAAGTACTACACCATCGAACCCGAGATGGACGACGACGAACTCGAAGTGTTCGGCCGGGTCAAGGACAAACTGCTCGAACGCAGCGTCTCGAAGCCGGCCCCCGAAGAAAGCGCCGACTACGAAGAGCGCATCGAGGAGTTGCTCTCCGAAATCGTCCACATCGAGGGCGACGACCGCGGGCCGCTCGGCTCGGTTGCCAAGCGACTCGACGTGGCCGGCATCGAGGTCTCCCAGACGACCTACGACAAGATACAGTACCGACTCGTCCGCGACATCGTCGGCCTCGGCCCGCTCGAACCCATCATGCGCGACCCGGAGAACGAGGACATTCACGTTATCGGCCCCAGCCAGGTCGACGTCGACCACGGGACGTTCGGCCTGCTGGAGACGAGCGTCGAGTTCGACAGCACGGAGCAGTTCGATAACTGGCTCCGCAACATGGGTGAGCGCATCGGCGACCCCGTCTCCGACGCCCACCCCATCGTGGACTCCACGCTCCCCGACGGCTCGCGTATCAACATCATCTACTCCGACGACGTGTCGCTGAAGGGGTCGTCGCTCACCATCCGTCAGGGCGACGACGTGCCGCTTTCGGTGTTCCAAATCGCCAAGTGGGGGACGCTCTCGCCCGAGTTGGCCGCGTACCTCTGGATCGCGCTGGAGAACGAGCGAACCATCTTCGTGGTCGGCGAGACGGCGTCGGGCAAGACGACGACACTCAACGCCATCCTCTCGTTCATCCCGCAGGACTCGAAGATTTACACCGCGGAGGACACCGCCGAGGTGCTCCCGCCGCACGACACGTGGCAGCAACTCCTCACCCGTGAGGGCCGCGGCTCCGACTCCGAAGTCGACATGTTCGACCTCGTCGCGGCCGCGCTCCGTTCCCGCCCCGACTACATCATCGTCGGGGAGGTCCGTGGCGAGGAGGGTCGCATGGCGTTCCAGGCGGCTCAGACCGGTCACCCGGTGATGCTCACGTTCCACGCGTCCGACATCGTCTCCATGATTCAGCGTTTCACCGGCGACCCCATCAACGTCCCCGAGACGTTCATGGACAACTGCGACATCGCGCTGTTCCAGAACCGCGTCCGCCGGGGCAACGACATCCTCCGCCGAGTGACGAGCGTGCAGGAGATCGAGGGCTACTCGAAAGAGATGGGCGGCGTCGTCACCCGCGAGGCGTTCTACTGGGACCCCGTCCAAGACGAGATCATCTTCCAGGGGATGAACAACTCCTTCATCATGGAACAGAAGGTCGCGACGCTCCTCGGTTACGACGACACGCGGAAGATATACGACGACATCCAGTTCCGCGCCGAACTCGTCCGCCGGGCGATTCAGGAGAACGTCCTCGGCTACCACGAAGTGAACGAACTCATCGAGGACTACCAGCGCGACGGCGTCGAAGGACTGCCGTTCGACATGGCGAGGGTGTAGCGAGATGGCAGGGGAGCAGAGCGCGTCGATGCAGGCGGTGCAGGTTCGGGACTTCATCAGCGACATCATCGAGTCCTACGAGAAGATGCCGATGGCGCTTTCGCGGTACCTGCTCGCGGTGCTCGGCCCCGCCATCGTGTTCTTCATGCTCTCTCTGGCCGGCGCCATCGCGCTCCCGCTTCCCCTCCTCGTCCGCATCCCCGTGTTCCTCCTCGGCGTGTTGCTGTTGGGCGGGGCCGTCCTCTACCCGCGGCTCCTCGTCGAGCAGACGCGCCGCAGTCTGGAGAACCAACTCCACCTCCTCATTACGCACATGACCGTGCTCTCGACGACGAACATCGACCGTGTCGCCGTGTTTCGAACGCTCGCGCGCGAGGAGGAGTACGGCGAGCTATCGACCGAGATGAACCGCATCGTCCAACTGGTCGACGCGTGGAACCAGTCGCTCGACGACGCCTGTCAGCGCCGGGCCCGAGAGGTCCCGTCGAAGCCCCTCGCGGACTTCCTCGACAGGCTCGCGTACTCCATCAACGCCGGCCAGAGCATCGACGACTTCCTCCTCGGCGAGCAGAACGCGATGATTCAGAAGTACATCACCGTCTACGAGAGTGCGCTGGGGAACCTGGAGGTCATGAAGGACCTCTATCTCTCGATGATTCTGTCGATGACCTTCGCCATCATCAACGCCATCGTCCTCCCCATCCTGACGGGGACCGATGCGACGATGACCATCGGCGCGGTCATCGTGCTCTTCGTCTTCGTGCAGTTGGGGTTCTACTTCGTCATCCGGACGATGTCGCCGTACGACCCGCTGTGGTTCCACCAGCGCGAGTACCGGACGAAGGCGGACCGGCAGATAGACATCACGCTGTACGGCGCGGTCGGCCTCTCTATCACGATGGTGCTCGTGCTCGCGTTGGGCACGTTCAACCTGACCATCGTCGGCGAGACGGTCCGGCCCATCATGATGGAACTCCCGATTCCGCTCCTCATCTCGACACCGCTGACGCCGCTTGCGGTCCCGGGCATCGTTGCGCGCCGCCACGAGAAACGCATCGGCGAGCGTGACGAGGAGTACCCCGGCTTCATCCGCGCGCTCGGGGCGTCCGAGACGGCGAAACAGAGCACGACCACGGCCGTCCTGAAGACGCTCAAGACGAAGGACTTCGGCGTCCTCTCGCGGGAGATATCGCGGCTGTACACGCGGCTTCGGATGCGGCTCGACCCCGACCGGTCGTGGTTCTTCTTCACCGCGGAGACGAACTCCTATCTCGTCCAGAAGTTCTCCGAGATGTACAACGTCGGCCGGTCGATGGGTGGCAAACCGAAGCTCCTCGGCGAGCTCATCAGCCGTAACATGAACGAGATAATCAAGCTTCGCCGGCAGCGAAAGCAGTCAACGGTCACCCTCATCGGCGTCCTCTACGGCATCACGGCCTCCGCGTCGTTCGCGTTCTTCATCGGGCTGGAGGTCGTCGAGATTCTCGCGTCGTTTTCGACGCAGATGAACCTCGACAGCCTCCAGTTCGGGACGCTCATCTACGCCGGCGTCTACGACGTGCCCTTCATCGAGTACATGCTGACGCTCATCATCCTGTTCAACGCCCTCCTGTCGTCGCTCATGATTCGGATGGTCGACGGCGGACACAAGGCGAACGCCTATCTGCATTTCGTGATGCTCGTCTGGGTGGGCTCCCTGATGGCGGTCGCCACCTCGTCGCTCGCAGGAGCGCTGATTAGTATATGACTGAATACGGACAACAGAACCGAGATTCGATGCCAGACGCGGCAGGTGAACAGACCGCACAGGAGGCCCGTTCCCGCGCGCCCGAAGGGGGCGACGTGGCGAAAAGCGACCTGCTACAGGCGTACCGCCGGAAGAAGTCCGAACCGTCGGACGAACGCGAGGAACAAGAGCGGGAGCGCTCGAAGAGACAGACGGAAAAGCGGACCAGCGACGGCGAGTCAATCGTCGTCGACTTCGTCGCTAACTTCGTCGCCGGCGGCAACGCCTCGTTCGAGCCAGTCAAGGGCCGCGTCCTGATGAGTCAGCGGCGGCTCATCCTCGCCACGTCGAAGGCCAAGACCGTCATCCCCATCACGTCCATCTTCGACATCGCCGTCGGGCAGGTCCCCCCGGAGGTGGAGGAGTTCTTCGACTACACAGTGATGGTCGGCTACATCATCGGCCGCCAGCGCCGGACGACCGTCATCGGCGGCGACCGCGAGACCATCGAGAAGTTCTCGCTGTTGCTGTTCCGCGCGGCGCTCAACGGCTCGCGCGCGCAGGTCACCCACCCGGCCCGCATCGGCGGGCGCGTCCTCGACACGGAGCGACAGCCCTCCGGCCTGCATCTCGACTACGAGGCCGTCACGTTCCCCGACGACGACGGCCCGCTCACGGAGGACGGCGAGCCGTTCCACATCGACCTCGCGAGCGTCATCTTCTTCGAGGTGCTCGAACGGACCGTCGACGGCGAAACGCGACTGGTGCTTTCGGTCCAGCACGTCAAACAGGGCCAGACGGTCACCTCCGAGATAACGCTCGACTCCCGGCGGAAGATGAACATCCTCGGGCGCTACCTCCGACTCGTCTACCACTGGATAAAGTCGGGCGTCCGCGACGTCGAGGTCACCGAACAGGGCCTCGAAGTCCTCGTCGGGCTGTACTCCGCAGGCGAGATGGCCGCAGAGGTCGACTTCAGCGAACTGCTCGGCGTCGACGAGGCGGTCCTCGACGCGGAACTGGAGAAGCTCCACGATGAGGAACTCATCGGCGACGACGAGCTCCCGACCTCGCTGACGCCGCAGGGGCGGTTCGTCGTCAACGAGGAAATCGAAGACGTGAACGTCTGAGGGCGGGCTTTTTGTCAAAAAGAGGGGTCGTCCCGTGGTCGGGAAAATTATATCAACTGCGCAACTAGTTCTGCGTCTATGCGGACGCGGACCTCGGCGCTCGTCGGCCTGGCAATCGGAAGCGCGGTCAGCTACTCCTTCGGCTTCCGACACGGCGACGCGTTGGTCGGCGTCTCCCTGCTTCTCACGTACACAATTGCGGGCTTCGGGTTCGTTGCCTTTCCCGCGTACCGCTGGCGGTGGTCCGGGGCGAACGACCACTTCTGGTACACGATAATCGGCGTCTTGAGCGCCCTCGTACCCATCTTCGCGGCGTACGGGCTAACCGTCGAACCCGGCGGGCGCGTGCGTGACACCGCTCTATTGGCCGGCCTCTGGTTGGGTGGCGTCTACGGCGGCATCGCGCTCGAACGCGCCTCTCGGCGCGCCACCGACGACTGACGAGCGCGACGCGTCGCTCGGCGTTCGGCGACTGCGCCGCGAAAATCCGAGTGTCGATTACTGCTCGTTGATGGCGTCCGAGGCGATGCTGCGGCCGCGGGCGTTGAGTTGCACCTCGTGGCGCACGCGAATCTCCTCGACGACGTTGTGGTCGATGAGTCGCTGAAAGAGTTCCTCGACCTCGTCCACGTCGAGGCCGAGGAAGTTCGGGATATCGAACGGTGAGACACCCGAGTACAGTGCCGTGAGGACCTGTTTGTCCGTCTCGCTCAGGTCGATAGAGGTCTCGGAAAGCTCCTCGCCCTCCCTGAGGAGCGTGTAGAGGAAGCTGATGGCGCGGTCGGAGCCGGAGATGTACGTCTGGAGGCTCGTCCCCTCGTCGTCGGAGTGTTCGACCTCGATGACGCTCCGGTGTTCGTCGACGATGGTCCGCTCGCCCGTCTTCACGTCGCCGATGTCGTCGAGGCGGATTTCGACGAACTTGCCGCCGACGGTCGCCATGCTCACGGCCTCCGTCTCGACTTTGAGCCGAGATTTCTCCCACTCGGTGTTCTGGACGACGCCGCCGGCGACGGCGGGGTGTCGCGCGAGGAACTGCTCGGTGTTGAGGAGCGCGCCGAAGAAGTCCGTCTCGAACTCGTCGTAGTCGACGGGCGCGAGCAGGACGACGCCCGACGGGATGTGGACGCTGAAGTAGTCGGAGACGGTCGCGATGCGCTGGTTCACGTCGTACCGCCCGCCGAACTCCTGTATCTTCGAGAGCTGAATCGTCCGCTTGCCGCCGGTGCCGGCGAGGATGAGCCGCCTGTTCGAAAGCAAGATGCGGCCGCTCGTCCAGTCCACGTCGTGCATCTCCCGGCCGTTCTTGACGACCTGGAGGAACCGCCCGCGGGTGTCTCCGAGCTTTTGCTCACCGGGTTTCATCGCTCACCTCCCGACCGCGGTGTCGCTCGCGCGGTAGATGCGGAGTCGTTTCTCGACGGGGTCGAACTGCTGTCGACACGTCGGCGGGATGGTCTCTGTCATGCCGATGGTGAGGTAGCCGTCCGGCTTCATCGCGGAGCCGAGCGTCTCGAAGACGGCCCGCTTGGACTCGGCGTTGATGTAGATGAACAGGTTCCGGCAGACGACGAGGTCGAACGTCCCCGGCGGCTCCTCGCGGATGAGGTCTCGACGCTCGAAGCTGACCATGTCGGTGACGGCGTCTTTCACCCGGAAGCTGTCGTCGTCGCGGTCGACGAAGCGCTCCCAGCGCCCGATTGGGTCGAGCTGTTCGGCCACGTCGTTCGTCTCGGAGGCGCGGTACTCGCCGGCTCTGGCGGCGCGGAGAATCTCGCGTTTGATGTCCGTACCGACGATTTCGATGCGGCGCTCGTCGACGCGGTCGTCGTCGTGGGCGAGCATCGCCAGCGAGTAGGCCTCGCGGCCGTCAGAGCAGGCGGCGCTCCATACCTTGATGGGGTCGTGGCGGCTCCCCCGAGAGCTCAGGTCGCGGAGCACCTCGCGGAGCGCCTCCCACACCTCGGGGTTCCGGAAGAAGCTCGTCACGTTGACCGACAGCGCGTCCAAAAGCGCCTGCTGTTCGTCCTCGTCGTCGGTGAGGAGGTCGTGGTACGACCCGTAGTCGTCGACGCGTCGCCGCCGCATCCGCGCGGAGACGCGGCGGTCGAGGTAGGCGTCGTTGTACGAACTCGTCTGGAACTGCAGGGAGTCTTCGATGTAGTCCAAGAGCCGGCCGAACGCCGGGTCGTCGGTCGCCGACGAGGGCATCAGTCGGCCGCCTCCTCGGCGGTGTCCGGGAGTTGGCTCGGGTCGAACTCGCGCATCGCCTGCTCGCCGTCGGCCGGGAGCGCGAGCGTCGAGACGTCCAGGATCGGGATGACGTTCCCGTCGCCGATGACGGCCGTTCCCGACAACCCGCCGACGCCCGACAGCGGCCCTTGCAGGGGCGTCACGACGACTTCCTCCTGTTTCGTCACGCCGTCGCAGTGGAGCGCGACCTGCCTGTCGTCGGGGCGGATGCGGACCACCATGCCGTCGTCGGGCTCGGGCGAGTCGATTTCGAGCGCCTCGCGGAGCCGAATCAGGGGGAAGATGGTCTCCTCGTGGACGATGACCTCCGCGCCGTTGACCGTCTGGACGCGGTCGCGGCGGCTTATCTCGTCGATGTACTTGATGGGGACGCCGAACTCGCGGTCTTCGACCTGGACGAAAAGCACCTTGATGATGGCGACCGACACCGGAAGCCGGATGTTGAACGTGCTCCCCTCGCCGGGCTCGCTGTCGACCGACACCGAGCCGTCGAGCGACTCGACGGTCGTCTTCACCACGTCCATGCCGACGCCGCGGCCGGAGACGTCCGTGATTTCGTCGTTGGTCGAGAATCCGGGGTGGAAGATGTAGTCGTACACCTCGCTGTCGGGCATCTGGTCCAGTTCCTCGCGGGTCGCCACACCCTTGTCGACCGCCTTGTCACGGACGGCGTCGGCGTTGATGCCGCCGCCGTCGTCCTCGACGGTCACGATGACGGTGTCGTGTTGGCGGCGCGCGGAGAGTCTGATGGTCCCCGTGCGGGACTTGCCGTTTGCCTCGCGCACGTCGGGGTCTTCGATTCCGTGGTCCACGGCGTTCCGGAGGACGTGCATCAGCGGGTCGGAAATCTCGTCGAGGATGGTGCGGTCGAGTTCGATGTCCGCGCCCTCGACCTTGAACGAGACGCGCTTGTCCTGTTCGCGAGCGAGGTCGCGCACCAGTCGGGGGAACTTGTCGAACACCTTCTTCAGCGGGATGAGCCGCATGTCCATCACGGTGTTCTGGAGGTTCGAGGATATCTTGTCCAGTTCGTCGAGCGTGTCGAGCGCGGTCGTCTGGCCCACGTCGATGGCGTTTCTGAGCTTGATGCGGCTCGTGACCAGCTGCTCGACGAGTTCGTGGAGTTCGTCGAGTTGGTCGACGTCCACGCGGACGGACTTGACCGCGGAGATGGAGCGGGCCTCCTTTTTCTTCGTCGTTACCGGACTCCGGTTCTTCGTGCGCTCTCGGTCGGCTCGGCCTCGTCGGCGTCTCCTTCGCTCCCGTCGTCAACGCTGGGAGCGTCGTCGGACGCCGCGTCGCTGTCACTGTCGACAGCGCCGTCAGCGTCAGCGGACTGGCCGGGGCCGTCCGATGCCGGGGCGTCAACCTCCGACTCGGCCGCCGGAGTCGACCGCCGGAGTGTCACCGGCGTCCGCGGCCTCGTCGCCGCCGGCGAGCGCGTCGGACACGTCGGTCGTCTCGACCGTCGAGACCTTCCAGAGGCCGTCGAGTTCGCTCTCGACGACGGCGGCGTCGCGCTCGGCCACGAACAGGTCGAAACCGTCGCCGTACTCGCCGTCTTCGATGGCGTCGCGGTTCGGGTTCGCCCCGACCACGTCGAGGTCCTCGGGGATGCTACTGAGGAAGATGCCGGCGTCGACGCCCTTCATCTGGCCCGCGTCGAGTTCGACGTGGGCGTGGGTGAGCGTGGTCGCGTCGAGGGCGTCCGTGTCGACGCAGTCGGCGGCGAGAGCGTCGAGGTCGACCGACTCGCGGTCGGCCTCGTCAGGCGCCGCCGGGTTCGAGTTTCCCGCGTCACCTCCGTCTTCGACTGCGGCGCGAATCTCCTCGACCGTGTCGGTCGGGTCGATGGTTGACTCGCCGTTCTCCTCGATGTCGTGGAGAATCTCCACGATGAGGTCCATCCCGTCGAAGACGAGGTCCATCCGCTCGGCCGTCACGTCGAGTCGCTCGTGGCGAATCTCGTCGAGGAGGTCCTCGACGGCGTGGGCGACCGTCGCGGCGTTGTCGAAGCCCATCGCGCCGAAGTTCCCCTTCAGCGTGTGGGCCTGCCGGAAGATGTCGTCGATGGCCTCGGTGTCGTCCGGGTTCGACTCCAGCGACAGCAGGGAGTTGTTCAACTGCGTGATGCTCTCTTCGCTCTCGGTGATGAATGCTTGGTAGAGTTCTTCGTCCATGGTCAGGTAGTGAGCCCGCGGAGTGCTTCGTCTGCGATTCGCCCGTCGGCCGAGACGGTGTCGACACAGCCGGCCTCGATGGCCCGCTTCGGCATTCCGAAGATCGCGGAGGTCGATTCGTCTTGTGCGACCGTGTGGCCGCCCGCCCGCTTGATTCGGGTCATCCCCTCGACGCCGTCGCGGCCCATGCCGGTGAGGAGCACGCCGGCCAGCGGCGCGTCGACCGCCTCCGCGGCCGACGCCATCGTGAGGTCGATAGCCGGTTTGACGCCGTGCAGCGGCTCGTCGTCGGAGAGTTCGAGCCGGAGACGTCCGGCCCGGTCGCCGGTCACGAGGAGGTGGGAACCGCCGGGTGCGATGCGAATCTGCCCGGGGCCGATTCGCTCGCCGTCGCTCGCCTCTTGGACCTCGTAGTCACAGCGGCCGTCGAGCCGCGCCGCAAAGCGCTTCGTGAAGCCGGCCGGCATGTGCTGGACGACCAGCACGCGGAGGCCGGCCTCCTCGGGGAGCGCCGCGAGCAACCGCTCGACGACGTTCGGCCCGCCCGTGGACGCGCCGATAATCAGCGTCGAGCCCTCGGTCGGCAGCGACCCGGTCGTCCCCGACGACGCCGGTTTCGCCCCCGCAGTCGTCGCCGACTTCGACTCCGTCTTCGGCGGGCGGGAGCCCCGGCGCGTCGCCGAGAGGTCGACCGCCGCGGCGGACTGAATCTTCTCGACCAGTTCCCGCTTGACGCGGGGCATCTCGGAGGTGACTTCGCCGCCCGGTTTCGTCACGAAATCGACCGCTCCGCGGTCGAGCGCTTCGAACGTCACGTCGGCGTCCTCCTCGGCGTGCGCCGAGAGCATGAGGACGGGCGTCGGACACTCCTCCATGATGGCCTCGACCGCGTCGAGGCCGTTCATCTCGGGCATCTCGATGTCCATCGTCACCACGTCCGGTCGGTTCTCCTCGACCACCGAAACCGCCTCGCGGCCGTCGGCCGCCTCGGCGACGACCTCGACGTCGGCGTCTTCGAGGAGCGTGCGAATCAGCGTCCGCATGAACCGCGAGTCGTCGACGACGACCGCTCGCGTCGAGTCCGCGCCGGCGGCCGAACTCATCGCCCCCACCTCCCGGTGTGGGGACGACGGGCGCGACGGGTCGCCGAGCGGGCCCCCCGTCGAGGGGTCGGTGGATTGTTTCGTGTGCCGTTTCGTAGACCGCTCATCTACCCCGAGGTTCGGAAATCGGGTATATAAACACTCGGCGAGGATAATCACGGCTGATAATCGGGTACGTACCTTTATACGCTGAATCTGACCACTCTGAAGCGATCAGGTGGCGGCGTCCGTCGCCGCCGGGGTTGACCATGCGACAAGATGCAATCACGACCGAGATGAGCGCGGACGAGACCGACGCGGAGGACTCCGCCGAAGAAGTACAGGTGCTGGAATTCCAACTCGGCCCGGAGACGTACTGCGTCGACATCGAGTACGTGAGCGAAATCGTCGACAAGGGGCAACTCACGGCGGTGCCGAACGCGCCGGACTACGTCGAGGGCGTGATGGACCTCCGCGGACGGACCACGTCCATCATCAATCCGAAGTCGCTTCTCAGCATCGACGACGAGGGCGAGTCGAAGCGCATCGTCATCTTCGACCCCAACAAGTTCGAAGACGAGGCGGCGACCGGCTGGCTCGTCGACGAGGTGTACCAGGTCGTCCGCGTCTCGATGGACGACGTGGAGGACCCGCCGCTCGAAAAAGACGACTCCATCGAGGGCGTCATCAAACGCGACGGCGACCTCGTCGTCTGGATTTCGCCGGTGCACGCCATCGAGTAGGGACGTTCTGCGACCGGCCCCGCTTTCGTTTTCGAGACCTAATCGGCGAGCGACTGCTCTCCCGCCGCGACGCCCCGCCCGCCGGTGAGTAACACCACGACGAGTGCACAGCCCACGACGACGCCCGCGAGGCCGAACGCCGCGACGTAGCCGGCG
>NZ_JPES01000013.1:0-29697 GCF_000730175.1 Haloferax sp. ATB1
GCGGTAGTGTCGTCGGCGATTCCCCACCAGCGGTCGGTGTCGAGGACGCCGCCGCCGGCGAAGAGGACGGTGTCCACGTCGGGACAGACGAGGTGGCCGCCGAGTTCCACGTCGTCGCCGGTGTTGGCGACGACGGTCGTCTCGGCGGGGTCGAACACCCCGGCGGCCCCGTCGAGGAGTTTGGGGGTGCCCGTGCCCCCGGCGAGGAAGGTAACCATGATGCGCCGTAGGACGAGTGTCCGTTTGAAAGTTCCTTCACCGGAGACGCCGGCCGGTCACGGGCGGCGAGGGCGATACGGCCGCGTAGGACTGCACGTAAGTCGCTCCTCAGCGGCCGCCGCGATAGGCCACCGACACGTCGAACTCCGACGGCATCACCTGTCCGGCGACCGCCTTCCTGACGAAGTATCCCGAAAAGCCGGTTATCAGCGCCGCCCCGAGGCCGGACATGACGAACATCACGCGCCCGGCGGTCACGCCGGTCAGGGCGCTCATGGCGACCCAGTAGCCCGCGAAGACCACGAACAGGCACGCGAGACCGAGGAGGGCGTAGCCGACGGCGTTTCCGAGGGCCGAGCGGAGACTCATGTCGGCGTCTCGTCGCTCCCGAGTGAAACGGTTTGTGGGCGGTCGAACCACCGCAACTGTCGTGCAAAAAGAGCTTCCTTGAAATCCGCAGAGTCTGACAGAATCGGCGTGCTGGATAGCGAGGATATCTCTCGAAAATAGGTATTCAGTTCAATTTCCCAACAATATTTATCTACAACCCATACTAACTGAGAAGAGTTACAGAAAATGAAGAAATCTCACAAGTTGGTTCTCTTCATTGGCATACTATTTCTGGCTACATTTTTCATCCCTGACTCCCCGTACAGCCCTTCTGTACACAGTGAAGCGTCTCTATCCGCCCCCGACCGCCCAACTCAATTAACCGAGTCGAGCGTCCAGACTTATGCAGTCACATACGAGGAGAGGTTACTTCACAACGAACTAATTCAGTCACGTGGGCTGACCCGCGATAGGGGCGATAAGATAATCAGCGAATGCACTGTGACTGAGTTAGAAAGACGGTCGTCCTCAGAGTTTGCCGTCAACATGAGTTGCCACGGAGAAATAAGAGACATCTACAGAATCATCCAACCAACTGACTTCAGTTACGAGGTTATGTATCTTATTACACCGGAGTCAACTGAGGAACTTTCAATTCGAGGATACCCTCTTGAAGGGAGTCGATATCTCAGAGAGCCATATTGATTTTTGTAATACTATGTCACTCAATGACCGACTTGCTCTCTGGATTCAGCACAGTCTCGACAAGCTATCACCAGCTGAGGGATCCAACAGAGCCCGACAGGACGGACCACCGACAACACGCGTCACTGAACGGCTATCGCCGCCGTGAGATGAGTATCACGCATGCATCGACCCCCCGAACTGCAGTCGCAGTCGTGCTCGTTCTCGTCATCGCGGCCGTCTCTGGTGGCCATCTTCTTCCCGCGACGACCCGAATGCTCGGCTATTTGACTCCTCTCGTGCAACACCCGCTATGACCGCCGTCAAGGACAGCGTCCACGACTACATCTCGCTCGACCCCGTGGCCGCCGAACTGGTCGATACGCCCGCGTTCCAGCGGCTTCGACACATCAAACAGCTCTCGACGGTCCGGCTCGTCTATCCCTCTGCGAGCCACACGCGGTTCGAACACAGCCTCGGCGTCTACCACCTCGCCTCCCGCGCCCTCTCGCACCTCGGCGTCGACGGCGACCGCGCCGCCCACGTCCGCGCCGCCGCGCTCCTCCACGACATCGGTCACGGCCCCTACGGCCACCAGACCGAGGACCTCATCCGCCGGCGGACCGGCCGCGACCACGACGAGATTCACCACCTGCTCGACGGGACCGCGGTCGGCGACGTCCTGACCGGCCACGGTCTCGACCCCGACGCGCGTCGCCGACATGGTCGACGGCGCGGGCGGCCTCGGACAGTTGGTCTCCGGGGAGTTGGACGTGGACCGGATGGACTACCTCGTCCGCGACGCCCACCACACCGGCGTCCCCTACGGCACTATCGACCACGGCCGGCTCGTCCGCGAACTCCGATACCGGGACGGCGAACTCGTACTGGCAGAGGGGAACGTCCAGACCGCCGAATCGCTCCTGCTCGCGCGGGCGCTGATGAACGCGACCGTCTACCGCCACCACGTCTCCCGCATCGCGGGCGCGATGCTCGAACGCGCCTCCGAGCGCCTCGTCGACGACGGCGTGCTAATCGAGGAGTTCGTCCGGATGGCCGACCACGACCTGCTCGTCGCCCTCGGCGAGCGCGTGCCCGACCTTGGCCGCCGAATCGAGCGCCGCGACCTCTACAAGCGGGCCGTCTGGGCACCCATCGACGCCGTGCCGACCGACGTGGTCGAACTCGACTTCGAGGCGACGCGGGCGGCCGAGCGGGACATCGCCGACGCCGCCGACGTGTCGCCCGAGTCGGTCATCGTGGACGCGCCGTCGCGGCCGCGAATCAAGGAGTCCCGGTCGCGCGTCGTCGTCAACGGCGTCGTCCGACGGCTCGAAGACGCCTCCGAACTCGTGGGCGCGCTCCGGTCGACTGAGCGGACGCAGTGGCGACTCGGCGTCTACGCGCCCGAAGCCGTCCGCGACGAGGTGGCCGCGGCCGCCGTGGACGTGCTCGGACTTCCGGTTCGCGTGACGACGCCCGCCTGAGGGCGGAGTTACACCACACCGCCCCACACCCGATACTGCCTCACACCACACCACCCGTCCGACCCTTTTTCACCGATGGCGGCCGATTCACCCACAATGACGACCATCAAGGACAGCGTCCACGACCACATCGAGGTCGAGGGCGCGGCCGAAGCCCTCCTCGATACGCCGGAGATGCAGCGACTCCGGCGCATCAAGCAGTTGGGAACCGTCCAACTGGTCTACCCCTCCGCGAACCACACGCGGTTCGAACACAGCCTCGGCGTCTACCACCTCGCCTCCCGCGCCCTCTCGCATCTCGGCATCGAGGGCGACGCCGCCGCCCACGTCGAGGCCGCGGCCCTCCTCCACGACGTCGGTCACGGTCCCTACAGCCACAACATCGAGGACGTGACCCACCGCCACACCGGCAAGTACCACGACGACGTGGAGGAACTCGTCGCCCGCGGAACCGTCGGCGAGACGCTGGAGGACGAGGGGTTAGACCCCGAGCGCGTGGCCGCCTTGGTCGAGGGCGACGGCGAGTTCGGCCAACTCGTCTCCGGGGAGTTGGACGTGGACCGGATGGACTACCTCGTCCGCGACGCCCACCACACCGGCGTCCCCTACGGCACCATCGACCACGAGCGCCTGATTCGAGAGCTGACGTTCGTCGACGGCGAGTTGGTCCTCGCGGAGGGGAACGTCCAGACCGCCGAATCGCTCCTGCTCGCCCGGGCGCTCATGAACCCGACCGTCTACCAGCACCACGTCGCGCGCATCTCGAAGGCGATGCTCCGGCGCGCGTCGGAGCGACTGCTCGACGAGCCCGACATCGACGCCGAGGAGCTTCGCCGGATGGACGACCCCGACCTGCTCGTCGCGCTCAAACTCACCGACTCGACGAAGGGGTTCGCCGAGCGGCTGGCCACCCGCGACCTCTACAAGCGCGCGGTCTGGGCGGAGTTGCCGAACGTCCCCGACTCGATTATCGACGCCGAACACGACGCGCTCGCGGCGTTCGAGCGGGACATCGCCGACGCCGCCGACGTGTCGCCCGAGTCGGTCATCCTCGACGTGCCCTCGCGCCCGTCGATGACCGAGTCGTCGTCGCGGGTGATGGTCAACGGCGAGATTCGGCAGTTGGAGCGGGAGTCGCCGCTCGTGCAGGCGCTCCGGACCGCACAGGAACAGCAGTGGCGACTCGGCGTCTACGCCCCGGCGCGAGGAGACAGAGCGGGTCGGGCGCGCGGCCGCCGGACGTGCTCGGCCTCGACGTGGACGGCGCGCTCGTCGCCGAGGTCAGAAGCGGCCTCAACGCGACGCTCGACGAGTTCGAGTAGCAGCTATCCCGAGACGGGAGGTTCAAGCACCGCCGAGACGCATTCGAGAGCGATGCAACTCGAGGGTACGATACTCCGCGGCCGCGACTTCGACCCAGTCGAGGGGCGCGTCGTCGTCGAAGAGGGCACGATAACCGCAATCGAGGAGACGGCGACCGATTCGACGGACATCATCCTCCCGGCGTTTGTCAACGCCCACACCCACCTCGGCGACTCCATCGCCAAGGAGGCCGGCGAGGGACTGTCGCTCGACGACCTCGTCGCGCCGCCGGACGGGCTGAAACACCGGCTCCTCCGCGCGGCCAGCACCGAGGAGAAAGCCGCCGCGATGCACCGGTCGCTCCGGATGATGGAGGCCGGCGGGACGGCGGCCTGTCTGGAGTTCCGCGAGGGCGGCGTCGAGGGCGTCGACGTCATCCGGCGGGCGCTCGACGGCCGCGACATCGAGGCGGTCGTCCTCGGCCGCGAGACGGCCGACGCGATGGAAATCGCCGACGGCTTCGGTGCGTCGGGGCGCGCGGGACGGCGAGTTCGGGGCGCTCCGGAACGCCACTGAGGCCGCCGGAAAACTGTTCGGCATCCACGCCGGCGAGCGCGACGCCCACGACATCAACGCCGCGTTGGACCTCGAACCGGACTTCCTCGTCCACATGGTCCACCCCGAGGCGCTCCACCTCGAACGCGTCGAGGACAGCGAGATACCCATCGTCATCTGCCCGCGGTCGAACCTCGTCACCGACGCGGGCGTCGCGCCGATTCGCGAACTGGTCGACCGCACCACCGTCGCGCTCGGCACGGACAACGTGATGCTCAACAGCCCCTCGATGTTCCGCGAGATGGAGTTCACCTCCAAGCTTGCGGACGTTTCCGCCGCCGAGGTCCTCCGCATGGCGACCGTCAACGGGGCCGACATCGCCGGGCTGAACTACGGCCTCGTCGAGGAGGGCCGCGACGCCAAACTACTCGTCCTCGACGGCGACACGGACAACCTCGCGGGCGTCGAGGACGTGGTCCGCGCCGTCGTCCGCCGCGCCGGGCAGGCGGACGTGAAAGACGTGTATCTCTGAGGGCGGGCGACGGCCTCTCCTCCAGAATCCGTTCCCAACGGGCCGCAGAACGCTCACGGACGCTGACCTATTCTCGCAGTACTCCTCCCGTAGCAAAGGGTTATTACCGACCCCGAGAAAATGTTATCAAGTGTCATGGTGTTGTACGACCGAATCATCGTTCCCATCGACGGCTCCGCCGGCTCCGAGCGCGTCGCAATCCACGCGGCGGCCTTAGCGGCCGTCCACGATGCGGAACTCCACGGGGTGTACGTGGTGAATGCGGGGAGCTTCGCGGGACTCCCGATGGAATCGTCGTGGGAGGGGCTCGACGACATGTTGCGGGCCGACGCCGAGTCGGCGCTCGACCAAGTCGAGCGCGCGGCCGAGTCGCAGGGCGTCCCCGTCGAGACGCACGTCCTCGAAGGGACGCCGAGCCGGGAAATCGTCGAGTTCGCCGAGCGGGGCGGGTGCGACCTCATCGTGATGGGAACCCACGGGCGGGGCGGTATCGACCGCCTCCTCCTCGGGTCGGTCGCGGAAAAGGTCGTTCGGGCGTCGAAAGTCCCCGTCCTGACCGTCCGCATCGAGGGCGGCGGCGACGACGCGGAGGAGTTCGCCGTCGAGGTACCGGACGATGCCGCGCCCGAGTCGCCCGCAGAGACGGACGGCGTCGCCGACTCGACGGCGACCGCCGACGGCGGAGAATAGGGGACTAGTGAACTAGCCGACCGGCGGTGCAGGTTCGGTCGCGGTCTCAGCGCCCGCCGTCGGCTGGGCGCAGGTGTTCGCAGTCGCCGGCGTGGACTCGTTTTTCGCCCTCGTCGGTTCGGACGACGAGCGTGCCGGGGTGTTCGACATCGATTGCGTCGCCCTCGATGACGCCGCTCGCGGTGTGGACGCGGACCCTCCTGCCGAGCGTGTCCGCCCGTTCGCGCCACGCCGGGAGGACCGCGTCGAGGTCACCGCGTAGTTCGTCGAATCGTTCGAGCACCCGCTGGACGAACGCGCGGCGCTCGACGGGACCGGCCTCGGCGGCGACGCTCGTCGCGCCTTCGGGGAGGTCCGCGGGGTCGAGGTTGACGTTGACACCGGCACCGATGACGAGCCACGAGACGCGGTCGGCCTCGCCTTCCATCTCGGTGAGGATGCCGCAGAGCTTTCGGTAGCCGCGGTCGGCGGGCGTGTCGGTGTCGTTCGAACCGCCACCGGCGTGAGCCGGTGAACCTCCGCTCGCTTCGCTCGCGGAGACACCGTCGGACGCTGACGCGCCCGACGGGTTATCGTTCGCTTCGCTCACGATAACGTCGTTCGGCCACTTGATGCTCGCGTCCACCCCGGCCTCGCGCGCCGCGTCACAGACGGCGACGGCCATCGCCAACGTGTACAGCGGGGCGTACGCCGGCGGTTCGTCGGGGCGCACGAGCAGGCTCATCCAGACGCCGCCGTCGGGCGCGGACCATTCCCGATTTTTCCTGCCTCGGCTGGCGGTCTGCTGGCGGGCGACGACGACCACGTCGCTCGCGCCCTCGGCGGCGAGGACGCGGGCGCGGTCGTTCGAGGAGTCGAGCGTCTCGTGGAACTCCACGTCGTAGTCGGCGTCGAGACCGTACTCGATTGCCGGGCCGCCGTACTCCGGTACGTCGGTGACGACGTAGCCGTCGCCGGCGCTCTCGACGCCGAATCCTTCGTCACGGAGTGATTCGACGTGCTTCCAGACCGCGGCGCGGGAGACGCCCAGTCGGTCGGCGAGGTCGGGCCCGGAGACGGGGCCCTCGGCGAGTGCGTCGAGGAGGGCGCGTCGCGTGTCGCTCATGGAGGTCGGTACCGGCGCACGGGAAAAGAGGTTCGCGGTTCGAGCCGCTTCAGGCCGGAGACTATTCGAGGACGAGCAGCACGTCGCCCATGTCCACGCTGTCGCCCTCGGAGACGAGAACCTGCGAGACGGTGCCGCCGCGCTCGGCGACCACGTCGTTTTCCATCTTCATGGCTTCGAGGATGCAGACGGTGTCGCCGGGTTCGACCTCGTCGCCCTCCTCGACTTCGACAGAGAGGATGGTCCCCTGCATCTCGGCGGTGACGGACTCGCCGTCGCCCTCGATAATCTGCTGGGAATCGTCGTTTCCGCCGTCGTCGCGGCGCTTGCGCGGGCCGGAGGAGTTAGATTTGCCCGCGGACGCGTTCCCGACCGGGATGGCGGGCGCGCCGCGCTCTTCGAGGCTGACCTCGAAGCGCTTGCCGTTAACCTCGACGGTGAAGGTGCGTTCAGTGACCTCGTCGTCGTCGTCATCGTCGGCGACGGCCTCGGGCGACCAGCGCTCGACGGCGGCCTGGATGCGGTCGCGGTCGAGCACCTCGTCGAGGTACTTCGTCGTGTGGCTCCCCTCGCGGAACGCCTCGTCGGTGAGCATGAGGCGGTGGAACGGGATGACCGTGCGGAGCCCCTCGATGTCGAACTCGGCGAGCGCGCGCTCGGCGCGGGCGAGGACCTCCTCGCGGTCCGAGGCGGTGACGATGAGTTTGGCTATCATCGAGTCGTAGTCGCCGCCGATTTCGTCGCCTTGGCGGACGGCGTCGTCCATGCGGACGCCGATGCCGGCCCGGCGGGTCGTAGGTCGCGAGCGTGCCCGTCGCGGGCGCGAACTCCTTTTCGGGGGCCTCGGCGTTGATGCGGAACTCCATCGAGTGGCCCTCGATTTCCACGTCGTCCTGCGAGAAGTCGAGTTCCTCGCCGGCGGCGACGCGCAGTTGCCACTTCACCACGTCGAGACCTGTCACTTCCTCGGTGACGGTGTGTTCGACCTGAATGCGCGTGTTGACCTCCATGAAGTAGAACTCGCCGTCCTCGACGAGGAACTCCACGGTGCCGGCGTTGGTGTAGTCGGCGGCGCGGACACCGCGGCGGGCAGCCTCGCCGATGCGCTCGCGCAGGTCGTCGGAGAGCGCCGGCGACGGGGCCTCCTCGATGACCTTCTGGTGGCGGCGCTGGAGCGAACAGTCGCGCTCGCCGAGGTGGCGGACGTTGCCGTGCTCGTCGGCGAGAATCTGCACCTCGATGTGGCGCGGCGCTTCGAGGTACTTTTCGACGTAGACGGAGGCGTTGTCGAAGTACGCCTCGCCCTCGCGCTTTGCCGTCTCGAACTGCTCGTCGACCTCGTCCTCGGAGTGGACGACCTTCAGGCCGCGGCCGCCGCCGCCGCCTTCGGCCTTGATGGCGACCGGGTAGCCGAACTCGTCGGCGACGGCCTTGACGTCGTCGGCGGAGTCGGCCGGCTCGGTCGTGCCGGGGACGACCGGTACGTCAGCGTCCTGCATGAGCGCGCGGGCCTTCGTCTTCTCGCCGAGGCGCTCCATGGCGTCGGCCGACGGGCCGACCCACTTGAACTCGGACTCCTCGACCTTCCGGGCGAACGCGGCGTTCTCCGCGAGGAAGCCGTAGCCGGGGTGGATGGCGTCGGCGGTCGGCCTTTCGCGCGGCCTCGATGACCGACTCGTGGTCGAGGTAGGAATCGGCCGCGCGGGCGGGACCGATGTTGTACGCCTCGTCGGCGTACCGCACGTGCCCGCCGTGTTTGTCCGCCTCGCTGTAGACGGCGACGGTCCGGACTCCTAACTCCTCGCAGGCGCGCATGACGCGCACCGCGATCTCGCCTCGGTTGGCGACGAGAACCTTGCTGAACATTTGCGGTAGTCTTTCAGGGAACCGCACGTTATTCTATCGATTTTACCAACGCACGTCGGTGGTCGATTCGACAGACGACGATTTACGTGTTCGACCGTGATAGAACGCCCGAGCTTACACTTCTCTGGCACTATACGCCGCGAATACTGGTTCAAATCCAAACGGCCTTATGCGTGTGCCACACTACGACACGGGTAATGGCAGTACGAGTCGGCATCCTCGGTGCAACCGGCGCAGTCGGACAGCGATTCATCCAGCTCCTCGAAGACCACCCGACGTTCGAACTCGCGGCGCTGACCGCGAGCGAGTCGAGCGCGGGCAAGCGATACGACGAGGCCGCGAAGTGGCGCGTCAACACCCCCATCCCGGACGACGTGGCCGCGATGGAAGTCGGCAGCACCGACCCCGCGGACGTGCCCGACGACATCGACCTCCTGTTTTCGTCGCTCCCGTCGTCGGTCGCCGCCGAGGTCGAACCCGAGTTCCTCGAGGCGGGCTACGTCGTCTCCTCGAACTCCTCGAACGACCGCATGGCCCCCGACGTGCCGCTCACGATTCCGGAGATTAATCCGGAGCACCTCGACCTCATCGAGGTCCAGCGCGACGAGCGCGGCTGGGACGGCGCGCTCGTGAAGAACCCGAACTGCTCGACCATCACGATGGTCCCGACGCTCGCCGCGCTCGACCAGTTCGGCCTCGAACGCGTCGACGTCACGACCCTGCAGGCCGTCTCCGGCGCGGGCTACGACGGCGTCACCTCGATGGAAATCATCGACAACGCCATCCCGCACATCGGCGGCGAAGAAGAGAAGATGGAGACGGAGTCCCGCAAGCTTCTGGGCTCGTTCGACGGCGCGGAAGTCGCGCTCCACGGCGCGGAGGTCAACGCCTCGTGTAACCGCATCCCGACGCTCGACGGCCACCTCGAGAGCGTCTTCGCCGACCTCGCCGACGACGCCTCCCCCGAGGACGTCGCGGCCGCGATGCGCGAGTACCCCGGCGTCGACCTCCCGAGCGCGCCCGAACAGCTCATCCACGTCTTCGAGGACAACTTCCGCCCGCAGCCCCGTCTCGACCGCGAGCGCGGCGACGGCATGCAGATCTCCGCCGGCGGCATCCAGGCCACCGAGCACGGCGTGAAGTACAACTGCCTCGCGCACAACACGATTCGCGGCGCGGCCGGCGCGTCGGTCCTCAACGGCGAACTCCTCGCCCAAGAGGGCTGGATTTAGGCTATATCCACCCGTCGGCGTCGCTTGCGACCCCGGTTTCGGCGTCGCCGACCTTCTCTTCGTCTCGCCACTCGTCGGCGAGCCGACCGTATCGAAGCACGTCGACGTGGTCGCCGTCGACGAATCCCTGTTCCCGGTGGACGCCCTCGCGTTCGAAGCCGGCTTTCTCCAGCACGCGGGTCGACGCCGGATTCGTCTCGTAGGCGTTCGCGTACAGCTTGTTGAGCCGGCGCTCGCCGAAAGCGTAGCCGCAGAGCGTCCGCAACGCGTCCGTCGCGTAGCCGTTGCCCCAGTGGTCGGGCGCGACGAGGTAGCCGACCTCGGCCGCGCCGGTGACGACGTTCGGCGGTTTGAGGCCGATTGTCCCGACCGGGTCGCCGTCGACCGAGACGACGAAACTGATGTCGTCGCCGTCGCCGCGCGACTCGACCCACTCGCGCTCTGTCACCCGCGTCACCGGGTCGGAAGCGGCGATTCCTCGTCGAACCCGCGGGTCGTTGACCGTCTCGTGAAGGAACTCGACGTGCTCCGACTCGACGGTTCTGAGTTCGACGCGGTCGCCTTCGAGAAACGCGGCCCCGGACATACCCCGTCCGTCGTCGCGGCCGCACTTCAACGTGGGCGTGCGGGGCACATGGTATCTGTCGACGAGCCCCACGGTACCGGTTCGATTCGGTCAGAGTTAGACACCGTTTTCACGCCGCGTCGACAGAGCGTGTCACATGTCTCGACGCGGTCTCGAAACGGGGCTCTCCGCCGGCCTGCTCGTCGCCGCACTCGGCGGCATCGCGTGGGCGACCGGCGAGCCGTTCGTCTTTCCGAGCCTCGGCCCCACGGCGTTCGTCCTCGCCTTCCGCCGTCGGGGCGGGCACTCCCGTCCGTCTCGCATCGTCGGCGGCCACGCCGTCGGTGCCGTCGTCGGCTTCGCGACCTACGCGCTCGTCGCCCCCCGGCGTGACGCTCGGCCCGTCGCTCTCGGCCGCGTCGACGGACACGCTGCGACTCGTCACGAGCGCGGCGGTCTCGGTCGCCGCGACGGGCTGGGGAATGGTCGAACTCGACGCGGTCCACCCGCCGGCCTGCGCGACGACGCTCATCGTCTCGCTCGGACTGCTCTCGACCCCCCAGTCGGTCGCGACTATCGTCGCGAGTGTGGTCGTTCTCGTGGGGATCCACCGGGCGACGGAGGCGCTGCTCGCTGAGATGTACGGGGATAGTCTACCCGACGCGGGAACGCGGAGTTGAGGTCCGGTCAGCCCCGGTAGTCGCTCGGACAGTAGATGCTCCGTCCCGTCGGCTCGAATCGATAGCCGAGAGAGAATGAATGGTGGGTAGCGGGCGGATGATTTCGCTTGTCGCCCTGATGTGCCTCTGACAGCAGCAAATACTAACTCGTCACCGAGTCTCTTATGATTTCTGTGAAACACGTTCGCATCGGGCGCGCTAGCGCCGCTCGCGCATGAATGTGGCAAGATACATCGTCGGAGAGGTTCGTTCTCGACTGATATTCCGCGACAAGAGACACCGACGACGACAGGTATATGTGCCATGGTCTCAATTGACACGCTGTATCGCTATGAAGCCGTGCCACAGCTGTCAGGCGGTTATCGACGAGTACATCCTGGACAAAAAGCTCGAAGTGCTGCGCGACCTCACGGTTGACGACTTCAACCTGTGTGCGGACTGCACCACAGTCGTCGCCGATGCGTGCGTGGAATGCGGCGGTGGCGTCTATGTCCCGCGGGGCGAAACGACGGTCCCCGACTACTGTCCGGCGTGCCGCGCGGACCTCATCCGGCGGACGGGGAGCGACCCCGGCTGGACCTGCGATGCCGTCTCGACCTGAGTAGCGGTTCTCGGCCGTTTTTTGGTGGTTGTTGCTGGGTGTGACGGGAAGTCACACCGTGTCACGCTCGGAGTCACTACGAGATTTATCTCCGCCGCCGAGAAAAATATTATATGACTAACAAGAGTGTCGTCGAGTTCGTCGAGGAGTGGTAACGCGGTGCGTTTCTCCTGCTCGGTTCGGCGCTTTTCGGCGGTCTCTCTGCGTTCTTCGTCGGGTCGGCGTTGGCGTTTCTGGCGTTTTCGTATCTGTTCTACGGGGAGTGAGAACCGGGTGGGGGCGGCGGGAGAGTCGTTGTCCTGGTGGCTCTCGTGTAAATGGGCCCGTTCTGCGGCCTGCGAACGCCCCCTCGCTCACGGCACCGTATCAGACGCGAAATCCTCGCGAGTAGTGAGTCTGAACTTGCCACTCTCGTCTCCCACACACCGAGAACTCGGTGAGATGTTCGGTATCTCGGAATCCACCGCCGGACAGCACTCACATACTGCGCTTCGAAAGCTGCTCACCACAGTGCTCGCCGCCAAACGGGAGCAAAGCGCCCCACAGGACGAGCGCGACGGACGGTCTGAGCCGGGTGCCAACCACAGCCATACCGCTCTTAGAGGGTAACCGAGCCTTCCGGTGGCATCACGTGGCATCCACTAATGGAAGTGACGACAGACTCGGCCATCTCGTCTACCGGCGCCGTGCCCGAGACAACGGACCGAAGAGAACGTGAACAAACGCTCGTGCAACTCCACCGGACGTCTCGGAGACTCGCCCAAACAGAGACCCTGCAAGAGGTCTGCGAGACGGTCGCGCGCGTGAGTCAGGAGACCGCCAACCTGTCCACGACCTGCCTCTACCTGTGGAACGAGGCCGTGGGTGTACTGGAGCCCCGAGCATCGACTCCGGACGCGGACAAGCTATTCGACGATCTCCCGACGTTCTCGCCGGGGAGCAGCATCGCGTGGGACGTGTTCCTTGATGGAACCACCCGAGTGTTCGACGACGTACGCGACCACGAGAACGTGTACAACGAGGGAACGCCGGTCCGAAGCGAACTCATCGTTCCCCTCGGGGAGTTCGGGGTGATGATATCGGGGACGACCTCTCAGGACGCGTTCACGGGGGGCGACATCTTGCTCGCAGAGACGCTCGCAGCGAGCGCGACCGCCGCACTGCAGCGGGTCAAGCGAGAGTCGGACCTGCGGGAGACAGAGCGCGAACGTCGAGAGCAGAACGCGACAGTACACCGATTGAGCCGCGTCAATTCACTCATCAGAGCCGTTCAGCGAGACGTCGTCCGGGCGACGACCCGGAGAGCGGTCGAACAAGCGGTCTGTGACGACCTAGTCCGAGTGGACCACTATCAGTTCGCGTGGATCGGCGACACAGACGAGTCAGGGCGACTCGCCCCCAGGGCGTGGGCAGGAGCGAGCGGTAGCTACCTCGACGAACTTCTGCACAGTCCGACTGCAACGGAAACGCCGCTCCCCGCCCGGCAAGCTCTAGAAACGGGAGAAGCCGTCTCGACGCATCAGTTTCGCGTACTGGCGGACGAGCAACCGGCGTTCAGGACAGCATTAGACTGTGGGTTCCAGTCCCAAATCGCGGTTCCGCTCGCGTCCGGAGACCACAGAAATGGCGTGCTGGAGGTATACGGGGGCCAGTCGACCACATTTTCCGACGAGGAAAAAGCGGTCCTGTGTGAACTCGGGGAGTTCGTCGGGAACGCGCTCAACGGAATCGAACGGCAGGAGGCAATCGTCGCGGAGAGCGAAGCGGAGTTCGAATTCCGGGTTCACGACGCCAACGACGTCGTGTATCGACTGGCTCGTCACGCTGATTGCACGCTTGATCTTGACTCGCTACTTCCGCACACCGGGGGAAAATGGGTAGTGTATCTCACGGTGAGCGAGGGTGACAGGGAGACGCTTCTAGACACCGCGGACCGTTTCGTTTCGGTGGACTGCGCCACGCCGCTCAGCGAAGACGACCGGGTCGAAGTGGTCGTCTCCGATTTCGAAATCGCGAGGGTGCTCGGTGAACACGGTGCGACACTCCACTCGCTTCACGCCCGACCCGACGGGGGGCGAATCGTAATTCGGCTCCCGCAACCGTCCGACGTCAGAACAGTCGTTGGTTCCTGTGCGTCTGTGCTCCCCTGTGTAGACCTCGTCAGACGGAGTCGAGTCACCTCGGACGCGAACGCCCGCGACGCACAGCAGTCGGGAATCGACCGACTAACCGACCGCCAGCGGGACGTACTTGAGACCGCATATCGACAGGGGTTCTTCGAGTGGCCGCGTGAACACACCGGCGAAGAAATCGCGACGTCCCTCGGCGTGTCGCCACCGACGTACCATCGGCACGTCCGCACAGGTATAAAGCGGCTGCTGGAGACTATCTTCGAGTGAGACGGCCGCCCCGGCGCGGCCCAGAGTCGCCCCCCGACGCCGGAATACCACGGAGAGCGGTCCTCTACTTTCGTCCCTCTCGAACAGTCCCCGTCATCGGAGTCAAAACGAGTCCAAAAACACACGGCCCTTTGGAGATTCGACCCGCCTCTCCGAGCAACCGTACCGAGGCGAGATTTAACCAATTAGCGGGCGTGGCTCACCTGGCTAACTGTTTATAAGTGCTCGTTTTGCTCGGAGGTGATATACAGTTCTTGTGATGCATCGAAGAACACTCATCGCAACCGTTGGTGCCATCGTCGGGACCGGTATCGGAGCAGCCGCATACTCAAGCGCAACCGTCACCCGTAGCGCCACAATCGGCGTTAGTGCGGACAACTCCGCGCTCATCTCGCTCTCTCCGAGCCCGGATTTCACTCAGATCACCGCGGATGGGCAAGACCAGCTGTCGATCAACTTCTCGTCTCTGAACGGGGACTCCGAATTCGTCTTCGGTGACACGACCAGTCCGAACACCACGTACGCGTTTACCATCACGCCGTCCGAAGCGAACGACATAACGCTCTCCTACTCGGTCAACAACGGCGACCCGATCACCAGCAACCCGAACGTACAGTTCGAGGTGTTCTCCTGGGATGAGGGTACATCCACGGCGACCTCCGAGGCGACTGCTACCGAGGAGACAAGTGGCACGTTCACCCCAACTGCTAGCACGACTTACTACGTCGTGCTGACAATCGACACGACGAACGTCGACACGACGACGGCAGACCTCTCCGGTGACCTCACGGTCTCCGCCTGATCCACCCACTCCCGTTTTCTATGAACCGGTGGATCTACGCCCTAGCGGTAGTCTGTGCGGCAGTCTTCGTACTGCCGAGTTCACCGGTTCAGTTATCGTACGTGTACAGTGGCAGCATGGAGCCAACAATCATGCAGGGCGACGGATACGTTCTGATTCCGGTAGAGACCGTCGAGTCCGGGGACATTCTCACGTTCTACTCGAAATCGCGAGACGAGTACACGACCCATCGCGTCGTCGAGGTCACCGAGAGCGGGTTCGTGACGCAGGGGGATAACAACCCGTCAACAGATCAGAGCGCGGGCTATCCGCTCGTCACTCACGATGACGTACTCGGGAAGGTCGCGACAGTCGGCGGCTCGCCGGTCGTGTTCCCGCGGCTGGGAATTGCCATCGAGTTCATCCAAAGACACTGGACGCCTGTCCTCGGCGGGCTGTTCGTGCTGTTCGTCCTGCCCTCGCTTTCGCAGAGCAAGACGGGCTCACGAGATGTCGTCCGTTTCAAGACGCTTCTGACCCCGCTCGTGTTGATGGCGATCGTTAGCACCTCTGCGGCGCTCGTCTTCGGGGTGCCCACGGCGGCCGCCACCTTCGCTGTGACTGAGGTGCCTACGTCGAGTGAGCTGTCGATTCCCGTCGGCGAACCCTCGGTGCGGACGCTCGACATCGACGTTAGCGAACAGCCAGCGTACACCCATCAGTTCGCCGAGACGGTCGGGATGACCCTCGAGTCGGACGGCGTTGTCGGTCAATCGGGGACGGTTCGGGTTCGGGTACCAGCGCAGTCAGAGCCCGGACCACACCGCGGTGAGATTCGCTTGTACCGGTATCCTGCGATTTTACCATACGGCGTGGTCGCGTCGCTACAGGCCGTCCATCCCGTCTTCGCGGCGCTCGCTACGATGTCCACCCTGTTTGGAGCGATTCATCTCGTCGCGTGGGTGTTCGTCGACGGGAAGACCGTTCTCCGGACCCAAACCCGACGACGACCGCTCGGGAGGAGATTCAAATGAGACGACGAACACACCCCCGCCACCGGAGTCGATGGCCGGCCGTTCTCGGAGTGGTTATCGTCGTCCTCGTCGGGGCGTCTGTGGTACCCTCGTCGTCGTTCACGGCGACACAGGTGGACCGTGGAGCGACGTTCTCCGTCGTCGCCGACTCGCAAGCGATTCTCGGTCTCGACGTTCCACCAACAGTTACCGTCAACCGGACGACTCGGTTAGTCACCGTCACGAACGACTTGGGTACCGACGTCTCGGTCGAGGTCGTACTCCGCGCCGACTCTACCGACAAAGGCGACCTCGTCATCGATAACACGACTGTCGGTGACACGGCCGGGATTTCGCTCTCGACGGGCGAGTCTCAGGCGGTATACATCGACGTGGTGTCTGACCCGACACTCGACGGCGAACAGATATACTTCGGAGTGAACGCGTCCGGGACCGGATTGACAGTCACCGCCCCGGACAGAAGCGTGTCGATTACGACGTAAATGATTCCCGCAATTCACAAGCTACGGTATCTGCTCGCCACTCGCGCCGAGCTCCTGACTCGCGTCTGTCTCGTGGTCGTGCTCGTTGGCACGCTCGGGACCGGAGTCACGTTCGCAAATCCACCGATGACTGAGGTCCCGAGCGGCGAATCGAAGCCGATCTCGATGAGCCTTCACACGCAGGCGACGGTGGAACGGGAGTCCTCGTTCTACTCTCGGGGTGACGTGCTGGTGGACATGCCGGTTTACCTGCGTTCGTACACGCCTTCCGCGACGGTCAGTCTGGTGACGACACCACCCGCAGATACACCAGTCCGAATCGACCACCGGCTTACGCTCGTGTACGAGGCGTCTACCTCGCGCGACGAGGTGTTCGTACGACAACAGCAGAGGCTCCTTCGAACGAACACCTCGACCTCGGGCGCAACCGTGGTGAGCAACGCGACGCTGAACATCACCGCAGTCGCCCGGAAAGTCGCTCAACTCGAATCGGAGATCGACGGTGCCGGACAGGTCCGAGTGTACCTCGTCGCTGAGTCGGGATACGCGACGCCGACCGCGACCGGTACCTTGAGTCGACGCGAACCGATTCGTCTCACGGACAGCACATACGGAATCGAACACACGTCTGTGGACGATGTGATACGCCCGGCGGAGAGAACGGTCCAAGTGGACGCATCGAAAACCGTTCCTCTCTCGCTTCCCATCATCGGGACTGTTGTTGTCCCGGTTACCACGCTCGTATTCGCGTTGGTCGGTATTGGCGGTCTAGTTGGAGTGGGAACGACCGTCGCGTTCGGCGATCGGTTCGATTCCAATCGTGAACGGGCGGCCCTCCACAAGGCCCGCTACGCGGAATGGATCTCCGAGGGCTCGCTCCCGGCAGGCTACGCGCTCGATACCATCCGCTTAGACACGTTAGAAGGTCTCGTCGACGTCGCAATCGATAACGAGAAGCGAATCGTGTACGACTCCTCAAAGGGGAGATACGCCGTGGTCGATTCCCATGTCGTCTATCTCTATGTAGAGGACTCTGTCTGAGGGTTCATCTGGCAACAGTGGTTGAACGGACCGGGTCGATGACGTTCTCCTCTGACGGCGCCGTGAGAGACGCTCAGCCGCGTCGCAGTCGCGTCGTCACGCACCCGACTAGACTGAGTATTTAAACTATTAGATAATTACTACTCTAGTAACGGTGCAAAATTATGATAGAGCGTCTATACCGCTACTAATTTTAACCCATGAAAGTAAGAAGTGGGACCGCTGAGAGTCGAACTCAGGTCCTACCGACCCCATCGGCAGAGGATACCACTACCCCACGGTCCCGGGGTGCATTCAAAGCGACGCGTGTCTCGCGGTTAAGCCCTTCGTTTCGTCACGGCGACGCGAAGGGCTGCCGTGCCACGGTATCGCACCGTCGTCGTGCGGTTCGAACGGTGCCACGAAACCGAGTCCACTCCACGAGTACGCTTTTGCCGCCTCGGGAGTAATGACAACGTATGCTCACGTCCCTCCAGAGCGTCCCGCTCGGACTCCTCCCGTTCGTCGCGATGCTCCTCGTCCTCCTCGCGTTGGGCGTCGCGGGCGTCCGGTGGTGGTCGATACGCCGCGAGAGTGGGTCCGAACCGGCCGCGGACCGCCCCGAGGAGTCGCGCGGTTACCCGCTGGCGTCGTGGCGCTACGTCTACGACCTCGACAAATCAGACGCAAAACGGGAGGTCGCGTCGGTCAACGAGCAGGCGGAGACGCTCGCGGACGCGGAAAAAAAGCGCCGGAGAAAGTAGCGCGAAACGGTCTCAGACTAACACGGCTTCCAGCGAGACGACCGTCGCCCGAGTCGGCGTTCGCGTCGCCGACGAGTTCGCCCAGACAGACGGCCGAACCGTCGTCGGTGAAACAGGCGACGAGGTCGCCCTGGGAGGCGTCGGCGTCGACGTCGAAGACGCCGGGCGCGTAGACGGGCGCGCCGTTGGCGACTTCGCGGGCCGCGCTGTTGGCGATGGTCACCGACGGGAGATGCGACAGCGCCCGCTCGGCGGGCGCGACCACGTCGCGCAGCCACGACTCGTCTCCCTCCGCGGCGAACGCGAGAGCGTCTTTGAGGTCGTGGAGCGTCACGAGGTCGGCGTCGTCGAAGGGGTCGGTCGCGGTCCGGCGGAGGTGGCCCATGTGGCCGCCGGTGCCGAGCGCGAGGCCGAGGTCGTGACACAGCTTTCGGATGTACGTCCCCGACTCACAGCGGATGCGTAGGAGCGCCTGTCTGTCTTTCACTTCGAGGAGGTCGAGGTCGTAGATTTCGCGGACGCGGAGCCGGCGCGAGACGGCGGATTTCCGCGGGGGCTTCTGGTAGAGCTTCGACTCGAACTCGGCGACGGTCGAGTCGATGTCGGCCGGCGCGGGTCCGTGGAGTTCGAGCACGGAGACGTACTCCTTCGAGCCTTCGAGGAACACCTGCGCCATGCGGGTCGCGTCGCCGAGGAGCGTCGGCAGACAGCCGGTCACCTTCGGGTCGAGCGTCCCCGAGTGGGCGGCGCGGTCGACGTCGGCCATGTCGCGGACCCAGCCGGTGACTTGGTGGGCCGACGGCCCCGGCGGCTTGTCGAGGTTGACGACGCCGAACGAGAGCAGGTCGTCGACGCTCCGGTGTTCGGGCGGGTCTCGGAGCATGGTCAGAAGTCGTAACGGACGCCGTCGACCGGGTACTTGCCCTCGTCGGCCTCGGAATCGTAGGAGTCGACCGCGGCGATGCAGATGGCGGTCACCTCGTCAGGGCCCCAGCGGGCGGTGTTGAGCGCGATATCGTAGATAGAGAGGTCCGTGATGTCGATGTCGTAGTACGCGTCGTACCGCTTGGCCTCGCTCGCCTCGCGGGTCGTCGTCTCCTCGCGGGCGATGTCGGGCGCTTTGTCCTCGCGGTCGGCGATGCGCTCGGCGCGAACGTCGACGGGGGCGTCGAGCCAAAAACGAAGGTCTGCGGCGTCGCCGGCGAGCCAGCCGGCGAGGCGAGATTCGAGGAGCACGTCGTCGCGGTCGAGGGCGATGTCGCGGAGGCGGCGGTCGAGGTCGCGGTCGATCTGGTCGTCCTCCTCGGCGAGTTTGTTGAACTCGACGGCGGTCATGTCGCGCTCGGCGGCGAGCTCGCGGAAGATGTCCCCGCCGCTTATGTGTTCGAGGTCGAACGCCTCGGCGAGCGCGGCGGCGGTCGTGCTTTTCCCGCTGCCCGGTGGTCCGGAGACGGTCAGTAACATATCCCTGCTGCGTGCGGTCGGCTAAAAGGTGTTATCGTTGCCGACGACCCCTGCGGAGGCTTCTCACGGGGGTGAGTGCGAGAGAACCGAGGCTGGTGAGACGCGGAAACGGAGAGAGAAACGGAGTCGGTTCGAGTCGCTCGGGTCGGCTTACGACGCCGACGGCGACATGTCGATGTTCAGGCTCTTGCGGATGATCTGGGTGAAGCCCATCGAGCAGAGGAAGTACCAGACAATCCACGCCTGCATGGGACCGATGACTCCCTGCTTCCACTCGACGGACCCGAGCGAGCGGGGAGCACGAGTGTTCTCGGTGACGATGGTGCGGGTCGGAGCCCCCGCCGACGCCCGATGGCCCAGTACATCCAGAGGAACACCGGGATGGTGAGGAACATGATCCAGACCATCGGGCGGAACTGCTCTTTGAACATGCCCATCTGGTCGCCCATCGCCTCCATCTGCTCTTCTTGAATCTTCTCGAGCGCCGCGTCGTCGCCGCGCTCCTTGGCGTCTTTCTGCCGCTGTTGGATGTCCTTCATCCGCTCTTGATACATGCCCATCTTCTCCATGTCCATGAGGTTCGCCTGCAGGAGCGTGGAGTAGAGGCCGGTCGCGAGCGCGAGGACCATCACGACGGCGTAGAACGGGAGCATGTCGGCCAGCGGGCCGAGCGCCACGTCCATCACGCCGCCGATGACGTTCCGAACCTCGGCGACCGAGTAGCCGAGGAACAGGCCGACGGTGACGACGGCCGCGCCCTTGTCGTACTTCGACCACGAGGAGTCGCCGGTGTCGGTATCGACCGACGAGGACGACGACGAGCCGCCGGAGTCGGACGTGTCGTCTTCGAGGCCGGCGCGGGTCTCCGCCGCGTCGGCGAGCCGGAACCCCTCGTCGCCGTCGACGAGGATACCTTTCTCGATGAGGCGACCCCACTGGCCGCTCGTGAGCTCGTCGCGAACGTCGGCCCACTCGACTTCTCCGTCGTCCGCCCGTTCGAGGACGGTTTCGACGGCGGCGCGCATGTCGGCGTCGGAGCCGACGAGGTCGCGCACCCGAGATTCGATTCGTGCCATTACCGCCCCTTTAGCAACCGGCTGTTATCAAGGTTTTACTCTGGAGACGAGAGCGAGCGCGCCGGCGACAGCGCCGGCGCTCCGAGTATAGTTGGTGAAAAACGTCGTTCCGAGTGCGCGCTTACGCGTCGTCGATGACGGCCTGAACGTCCTCGAAGACCTCGTCCGGGGTCTGTTCGCCGTCGACCTCGACGAGGACGCCCTCGTCGCGGTAGTGTTCGATGACCGGCTCGGTGTTCTCCTTGAACACCGACAGGCGCTCGCGGACCGTCTCTTCGGTGTCGTCGTCGCGCTGGACGAGTTCGCCGCCGCAGTCGTCGCAGACGCCCTCCTCCTCGGGCTGGTTGAACTTCACGTGGAAGTTCGTGCCGCAGTCGTCGCAGACGCGGCGGCCGGTGAGGCGCTCGACGAGTTCGGACTCGGCGACCTTCAGGTAGATGACCGCGTCGAGGTCGGTGATTTCGGTGAGGTACTCCGCCTGCGAGAGGTTCCGCGGGTAGCCGTCGAGGACGTAGCCGTCGGCGTCTTCCAGCGCGGCCTCGACGATTTCGTTGACGACCGCGTCGGGGACGAGTTCGCCCTTCTCCATGAACGAACGGGGCGTCCCGTACTCGGTCTCCATGTCCTTGTTCGCGCGCAGCGCGTCGCCGGTGGTGACGTGTTCGACGCCGTAGGTCTCGGCGAGTCGCTTCGACTGTGTGCCCTTACCTGCGCCCGGCGCTCCGAGCAGGAGGATGCGCTTTCCCATATCTGACCCCATCCGGCGAGAGCATATAGTGTTGAAGATACGTACTGAGTTCTGCGACGGCAACGGTCAGAGGAACGAGAAAATGTTGCTCCTTGTTTGCCGGCTTACAGCTCAATCGACCGGGTCACCGCCGATTTAGCGGATATTGTTGCTGTTTTCACAGACGGAAGCGACACGTTCAACGGCCCGGCTCTCGTGGCACCGACAAATGCGCGATTCGTCTCCCATGTGCGACGCGCTCGGCGCGGCCACCGTCGAGCGCGCGTACGAACTGTGGTGTACGCTCGAACGCGGCTGGCGCGCGACCGCCCTCGGACTCGTCGTCGTGACCGTCCTCGCGGCGCTCGGGCCGTGAGCACCGGGGGGAACTCGGACGCCGAGAACGCCGGCATCAGTCGGCTCGCGCGACTCGCTCCCGGCGTCGGCCTCCTCGTCGTCCTCGCGGGGGCGGCGGCGCTCGTCGCCGGCTTCGTCCCCGGCGTCAACGCGCTCCTGCTCGGCGTCCTCTTCGGGGCCGTCGTCGCCAACACGGTCGGCGTCCCCGACTGGGCGCGCCCCGGCGTCGACACGCAGAAGCTCCTCCTCGAGACGGGTATCGTCCTGCTCGGCGCTCGCATCGCAATCGACGAACTCGTCGCCTCCGGCCCCGTGCTGGTCGCGCTCGTCGTCGTCACCGTCGCCGCGGGCGTCCTCCTCGTCGAGGCCGTCGCCGGGCGCGTGTTCGGCCTCGCCGACAAGACCGGGTCGCTTCTCGCGGCCGGCGCGAGCGTCTGCGGCGTCTCCGCGGCCACCGCCATCGCCGGCACCATCGACGCCGACGGCGAGTCCCTCACCCACGTCGTCGCCGCGGTCCTCCTGTTCGACGCGCTCACGCTCGCCGCGTTCCCCATCGCCGGTGACCTGCTTCCGCTGTCCGGCCGTCAGTTCGGCATCTGGGCCGGCCTGAGCATGTTCAGCACCGGTCCCGTCACCGCGGCCGGCTTCGCCCACTCCGAGGTCGCCGGTCGCTGGGCAACCGTGACCAAACTCGCGCGAAACTCCATGCTCGGCTTCGTCGCCGTCGCCTACGCGGTTCGCTACGCCGGTCGGGCCGAGGAGGCCGCGACCGGCCTGCGAGCCGTCTTCGACGGCGTCCCGCGGTTCCTCGTCGGCTTCGTCGCCGTCGCCGCCGTCGCCAACCTCGGTCTGCTCTCGGACGCGACGCTCGCCACCGTCGGCACCGCCAGCAACGCCCTGTTCGCGCTCGCGTTCGTCGGTCTCGGTCTCGACGTCCGCCTCGACGCAATGCGGCGGACGGGCGCGGCCCCGCTGGGCGTCCTCGGACTGCAACTGCTCACCGTCAGCGCGCTCGCGCTCGCCGCCGTCCTCGCGCTGTTCTGACGCGGGTCGCTTTTGTACCGCGCGGCTGTACCGTTCCACATGACCCGATTCGAGGCCGACACGCCCCGCGAGCGCCGGAAGCTGTTCGCCGACGCCGTGTCGGCGCACCGCGACCGCGGCAGCGCCTTTCTCACCATCGAGGCCGAGCGCCTCGACGACCTCGACGGCGAGGGTCCCGGCCCGTGGATTCAGTTCGCCGACCAGACGTTCAACATGGACGTAACCGAAGACGAACTCGACCGGCTCAAAACGCTCCTCTCGGAGTTCCCCGAGTTCCGCATCGACAAACTGGAGAGCCCCGAGGAGGCCGAGGGGACGAACGTCCGCATCACCGCCCGCTCGGACGCCAACCGTCTCGCCGGCTTCGCCGACCGCGTCTTTCAGGCGGTCTACGGCCGCGACGAGGCGTATCGAGCGTGGGTCACCGCGGTCTGAGGCGGGGCCGTCGCCCCGGAATCGGCCCGGCCGACACCGTACCCCGGTTTGCGAACTTCTAAACCGATTGCCGCACAACCCCGGCGTATGAATTCCCGACGGTCACGTTGTGAATCGGGTGTAGTCGTCCCGGCACAATCCCGTTCCGCCGGGCGGAACCGCTTTTGTCACACCGCGCTCGCGGGCTCGACACATGACTGAACACGTCGAACCGCTGTTCTCGCGTCCCCTGCTTCCGATTGCGAACGCGGACGACGCCGAACTCACCTGCGCCGCCGCGTTCCCGCACATCGCCGCGGCCGGCGGTCGGGCCTCGGTCGTCCACGTCATCGAGAAGGCGGGCGGCGCGCCGGACAAGGCCGGCGTCGAACAGCGCGAGGAGGTCGCAGACGAGCTATTCGACGTCGCCCGCCGCGCCGCGGACGACGCCGGCATCGACATCCACACCGACCTCCGGTTCGCCACGGACGTCGGCGACGCCATCCTCGACGCCGCCGAGGACGCCGACGCGACGGCCATCGTCTTCACCCCGCGCGGCGGTCGCTCGTGGTGGGACCTCTTTTCGGGCGCAGTCCGAGACCATCTGGTTCGGCACAGCGACCGCCCCGTGGTCGTCCTGCCGGCAGCGGACGCTGCGGACGTCGACACCGACGACGCGGACGACGCCGGTGGTGAAACATGACCGACGAGGAACTCGCAAAGGACCTCGGGCCGCTCGCGGCGTTGACCATCGGTATCGGAACGATGATCGGCGCGGGCATCTTCGTGCTTCCCGGCGCTGCGGTCAAAGCGGCCGGACCGCTCTCGGCCGGCGCGTTCGTCCTCGGCGGCGTCATCGCGCTCTTGACCGCCGCGTCCGCCAGCGAACTCGGCACCGCGATGCCGAAGTCCGGCGGCGCGTACTACTACATCAACCACGCGCTCGGGCCGCTGTTCGGGAGCGTCGCCGGGTGGGGCAACTGGATGGGGCTCGCGTTCGCCTCCGCGTTCTACATGACCGGCTTCGGTCAGTACGTGGTGACGTTCCTCCCCGTTCCGAGCCTCGTACTCGGCGGTGTCACGGTCTCCGCCGTGAAGCTCGTCGCCCTCGCGGGCGGCCTCCTCTTCGTGTTCATTAACTACGTCGGCGCGAAGGAGACGGGGAAGCTACAGAACGCCATCGTGCTCATCCTGCTGGCCATCCTCGCCGTGTTCACGCTCTTCGGACTCCTGAACGCGGACCTCGCCAAACTCCGCCCGTTCGTCCCGCCGGACAGGGGCTTGTCGCCGCTCCTGCCGGTGACCGGCCTCATCTTCGTCTCGTACCTCGGGTTCGTCCAGATAACCTCCGTCGCGGAGGAAATCAAGAACCCCGGAAAGAACCTCCCGCGGGCCGTCCTCGGCAGCGTCGTCATCGTGACGCTGGTGTACGCGCTCGTTCTCCTGACCGTGCTGGCCGCGGTGGACAACAGCCTCGTCGCCGGGAACGAGACCGCCGTCGTCGACGTCGCCCGACTCCTCATCGGTCCGGTCGGCGCGGGCGCGATGCTGTTCGGCGGCCTCCTCGCCACGGCCTCGTCCGCGAACGCCTCGATTCTCGCCTCCTCGCGCATCAACTTCGCCATGGGGCGCGACCGAATCGTCTCCGAGGAACTCAACGAGATTCACCCCCGGTTCGGCACGCCGTACCGCTCTATCGCCATCACCGGCGGGTTCATCCTCCTGTTCATCCTGCTGGCCAACGTCAACACCCTCGCGAACGCCGGGAGCGTCCTCCACCTCATCATCTACGGGCTGCTCAACGTCGCGCTCGTCGTGATGCGCGTGGCCGACCCCGAGGATTACCAGCCGGACTACCGGGTTCCGCTGTACCCCATTGGTTCCCATCCTCGGGGCGATCACGTCGTTCGCCCTCATCGCCTTCTTCGCCGACACCATCGTCCTCCTCGCGGCCGGCTTCGTGGTGTTCGCCATGCTGTGGTACGCCGCCTACGCCCGCACGAAGGCGACGAAGCAGGGCATCCTCGGGAAGTACCTGCTCCAGCAGTCGGAGCAGCTCCCGGACGCCGCAGTCTCGGCCGCCACGTCGGTCCAACCCGACGGGGGCTACCGCGTCATGGTCCCGCTTTCGAACCCCGAAAGCGAGCGCGACCTCATCTCACTGGCCGGGGCCGTCACCAAGGCCAACGACGGGACGCTCGTCGGCGTCCACATCGTGAAGGTGCCGGACCAGACCGCTCTCGAATCGGCCCGCGAGGAGTACGACTTCGCCGAGGCCGACCGCCTGCTCGAACAGGCCCGCGTCGACGCCGACGAACTCGGCGTGGACATGGAGACGCACACCGTTCTCTCCCACCGGTCGTTCGAGGAAGTGTTCGACGCGGCGGAGACCTACAACGCCGACCTCGTCGTCATGGGCTGGGGCCCCGACAGCCACGGGTCCCCCGGCCGCGCCGAGAGCGCGTTCGAGGAGATGACCCACTCGCTCCCCTACGACGTGCTGGTGCTGAAGGACCGCGGCTTCGACCCCTCGCACGTGCTCGTACCGACCGCCGGCGGCCCGGACTCCGACCTCTCGGCGTCCATCGCCTCGGTCCTCCGGGAGTTCTGTGACGCGGAGGTCGAACTCCTCCACGTCGCCGACGACGCGGCGGAGGGCGAGCGCTTCCTGCAGGAGTGGGCCGACGAACGCGGCCTCGGCGACGCCACGCTCACCGTCGAGACCGGAGACGTCGAGGCGGCCATCGAGTCCCACGCGACCGACGCCTCGCTCCTCGTCATCGGCGCGACGGAACGCGGCCTCCTCTCGCGGCTGGTCCGCGGCACCGTCGTCATGGACGTCGTCGAAGACGTGGAGTGTTCGGTACTCATGGCCGAACAGAGCCGCACGCGGAGCATCAGAAAGCGCCTGTTCGGGTAGGTTCGACTCCCGCCGCGACACCGACGCATTTCTCGCAGACGACGGCCGCTCGCGCCGCCGCGGCACATTTGTCCCTCGCCGCCGTAGCGGTGAGTATGGCGAAGCAATCGGGGCTGTCGCGCGACGACGTGGAACTCCCCGTCGAGGCGGCGAGCCGTCGTATCGAGGTGGGCGAGGTCACGCTCCACGCGGTCGAAGCCGGACCGGAAGACGGCGACCTCGCCGTGCTCCTCCACGGCTTCCCGGAGTGTTGGTACGCGTGGGCGGACTACCTCCGCCCGCTGACCGAGGCGGGCTATCGGGTCGTCGCGCTCGACCAGCGCGGCTACAACCTGAGCGACCGCCCCTCGGGCGTCGAGTGGTACAGCATCGACGAACTCGCCGGCGACGTCGTCGGCGTCGCGGACGCGCTCGGCCACGAGAAGGCGCACGTCGTCGGTCACGACTGGGGCGGCGCGGTGGCGTGGTGGACCGCGCTCCACCACCCGGAGCGGGTGCGCTCGCTCACCGCGATGAACCTCCCGCATCCCGCGGTGTTCGCCCGCCACCTCCGCCGCGACCCGGCCCAACAGCTCCGGAGCTGGTACGTCCTGTTCTTCCAACTCCCGAAGCTCCCCGAACTCGTCGCGCCCGTGGGCGATTGGGCCGTCCTGGAGCGGGCGATGACCGGCTCCGCGCTCCCCGGCACGTTCTCGGCGACCGACCTCGACCGCTACCGCGCCGCGTGGTCGGTGCCGGGTGCCTACGGGTCGATGGTGGACTGGTATCGCGCGGTCGTCCGCGAGCGCCCGCGTCCCCGCGCCGAGACGGTCGAACCGCCGACGCTCGTCGTCGGGGGAGCAAAGACAGGTTCCTCCGACCGAAGATGGCGCGCGAGAGCCTCGCGTTCTGCGAGGACGGCCACCTCAAGACGTTCGACGAGGCGACCCACTGGGTCCACCACGAGGAGCCGGTCGCCGTCGCCCGCGCGCTCGTCGAACACCTCGACGACGCGTGGCGGACGCCGAACAACACCCCCGACGAAGCGGGGCACCGGCCGGTCTGAGCGGCGGGGGCGATTTCCCCGATGCGGCAGTATTTGCTGACGCCTCGTTGGAGATATATAGGTCCATCGAGGGAACTTAGCGAGGTTCTTGTAGGTCCGGCGTTCACGTTCAACCGACGCGGGAGCAGTCCGGTGGTGGGACTTTCCATGCCCCTTCGAACCGTCTCCGCGTCTCTTCATGAGCAGGGACGGGGGACCGTCCCGCCTTTCGACCGGCGAGCGGCCGCGTCGGCGAGTCAGTCGAGCGCGACCCGCGCCGAGACCGAGACCGAATCCGGGATTCTCCGGTCCCGGGCCCGGCTCCGACCCCGCCGGCGGCGGATGAGTACGTTCTTACTGGCGGCCCCCCGAGGTCGCGTATGACCGACCTCGGAAAGGTCGACCGCGAGTTCTTCGACGAGTACATCTACCCGCGGCTGGGCGCGGCCCGCGACGACGTGGCGCTCGGCCCGACCCACGGCGTCGACTTCGGCCTCCTCGACATCGACGGAACCGCCGTCGCCATCGCGACCGACCCCATCTCCGTGCTTCCCGCGCTCGGCTTCGAGCGTGCAGGCCGGTTCGCCATCGACATCGTCCTCTCTGATATCGCCGTCTCGGGGCTGGACCCCTCGCATCTCGCCGTCTCCTTTACCCTCCCGCCCGAGATGACCGACGAGCAGTTCGCCGAACTCTGGGAAGCGATGCACGAAGAGGCCGACGACCTCGGCGCCAGCATCGTCACCGGCCACACCGCCCGCTACGCCGGCTGTTCGTACCCGTGGGTCGGTGGCGCGACCGCGCTCGCCGTCGGCGACCACGACGACGTGGTCCGCCCGGACGGCGCGAAACCCGGCGATGACGTGCTCGTGACGAAGGGGCCGGGCGTCGAGGCGACCGGCCTCCTGACGACGCTGTTCCCCGGCGCCTTCGCCGACCTCGATACCGACGTGCTCGCGGCCGCGCAGGACCGACTCGACGAGACCGACGCCGTCCGCGACGCGATGACCGTCTCGGCCGCCGGCGGCCGCGGCGTCCACGCCATGCACGACGCCACCGAGTGCGGCGTCCACGGCGCGCTCAACGAAATCGCCGAGAGCGCGGGCGTCCAACTCGAAATCGACGAGTCGAGCATCCCGCTCCGCCCCGGCGTCCGCGAGACCTGCGACTTCCTCGGCATCGACCCGTGGCGCTCGACCACCGCCGGGTCGCTCATCGTCGCCACGGACCCCTCGGTCACGGACGACGTGGTCGCCGCGCTCGACGCCCGCGGCACCCCCGTCGGCGTCGCCGGCACCGTCGTCGCGGGCGAGGGCGTCGTCGTCGACGGCGAGCGCATCGAACACCCCGACGTGGACCCCTCGTGGGCCGCCTACGAGCGACTCGCCCGCGAGGCCGAGTCGTCGGCGACCGACGCCGAATAAGCTGACCCGCCACTCGGGTTCCAGCGCGGGCCGCGCACCTACTTGTCGCGCGGGCGCTTCGAGACGCGTATGACCAGCTCCGACGACCTCGGCGACCCTGACGACTCCGACGACCTCGGCGACCCTGACGACTCCGACGACCTCGGCGACCCTGACGACTCCGACGACCTCGGCGACCGCCCGCGAGATGGACGCCACGGACCCGCTTTCGGACCTCCGCGACCGCTTTTTCGTCCCCGAGGGCGAACTGTACCTCGACGGCAACTCGCTCGGCCCGCTGTCCGTCGATGCGGCGGCGGCGCTCGACTGCGTCGTCGACGAGTGGCGCGACCTCGCCATCCGCGGGTGGACCGACGCCGACCCCGAGTGGTTCAGCTACGGCGAGCGACTGGGCGACCGACTCGCGCCCCTCGTCGGCGCGAAGCCCGAGGAGGTCGTCGTCGCCAACTCCACCACCGTCAACATCCACGCGCTCGTCGGAACGTTCTACGACCCCGCCCGCGGCGAGCAAATCGTCGTCGACGACCTCGACTTCCCGACGGACCACTACGCGGTTCGCGCGCAACTCCGGGCGGCCGGCCGCGACCCCGACGAGACGCTTCGCGTGGTCGAGAGCCGCGACGGGCGGACCATCGAGACCGAGGACGTGCTCGCCGCCATCGACGACGACGTGGGGATGGTGTTTCTCCCCTCGGTCCTCTACCGGAGCGGCCAACTGTTCGACGTCGAGACCATCACCGAGGCGGCTCACAAGGCCGGCGCGCTGGCCGGCTTCGACCTCGCGCACTCGGTCGGCGCGGTCCCGCACCGACTCTCCGAGGTGGGCGCGGACTTCGCCGTCTGGTGTCACTACAAGTACCTCAACGCCGGCCCCGGCTCCGTCGCCGGCCTCTACGTCAACGAGCGCCACTTCGGCGTC
>NZ_JPES01000014.1:0-22312 GCF_000730175.1 Haloferax sp. ATB1
GACCTCCTCGACCCCGACGACGCCCGGCGGGCGGTTCTCGACGCCGACGCCGTCGTCTCCGCAGTCGGCGTCTCGGCGGGGCTCGAAACCATCCGCGGCGACCTCGTCGACGGCGCGGGCGTCGTCAACCTCGTGGACGCCGCGACCGCCTCCGGCGCACAGCGGTTCGTTCTCATGTCCTCCATCGGCGTCGGCGACTCGAAGGGCGGACTCCCGCTGTCGCTCCGCGCGCTTCTCACCGCGTCGGGCGTCCTCTCGGCGAAGGAACGAAGCGAGAATCGGCTTCGAGACGCGCCGCTCGACCACACGATTATCAGGCCCGGCGCGCTCACCGACGCCCCCGCGACCGCCGACGTGGTCGTCGGCGAGGGCGGCGACTCCGTCTGCGGGAGCGTCCCGCGCGCCGACGTGGCGAACGTCCTCGCGCACTCGCTTTTCACCCGCAAGACCGAAAACCGGACGTTCGAAGTTGTCTCCCGACCCGGCCTTCGCGGGCGGGCGGACAACGTGGTCGACATCGACTGGACGCCACTCCCTCGCGCTGAGGCCTCGGGCGACGAGGGCGAACGAGAACTCGCGGAGTAGCCGACCGTGGCAGCGCGGTCAGTCGAGTTTTCCGAGCGCTTCGAAGAAGTCGGAGGTCGGACCGGCGAGTCGGACCGGCGAGTCGGACCGCTCGATGTGAATTTCCGTCGGCGGCGACACCGTCCGTCGGGTCCGGCCGTCGCCGACGACGACCGACGACGGCGCGCCGGTGACGCTGACGGTCACCGTGGCATCCAACGGGACGACGAGCGGCGGCATCCCCGCGTCGGCCGCCATCTCGGTGACGACGAGTCCCTCGACGCCGGGGTGGACGAGCGGGCCGCCCTCACTGAGGTTGTAGGCGGAACTGCCAGCAGGCGTCGTGACGAGCACGCCGTCGGCATGGCCGCCGGAGTACACGGAGCCGTTCACGCGGACTTCCAAGTCCGCGCCGCCGCCGTGACCCCGGCGCGGGCCGTGGACGACGACCTCGTTCATCGACGGGTCCATCTCCCAGCCGTCGCCGCTGGCGACGATTCTGGGGACCTCCCGAATCGACTGGCTCCCCTCCCGAAACGCGGCGACTTCGGCCAGCACCTCATCGATGGCGTCGTCGGGCGAGACCGCGTTGAGGAAGCCGACCTCGCCGAGGTTGACACCGAGGATGGGGACGCCGTCGGCACCGCGGGCGGCGTAGAGAAACGTTCCGTCGCCGCCGATGCTCACCACGAGGTCGCAGTCGTCCAGCGACTCGACGGGGACGCCCTCGACGCCCAGCTTCTCGGCGGTCGCCGCGTCGACGACCGCCTCGGCGTCGACCTCGGCGAGCGCCTCGCTCGCGTCCGCGGCGAGATACGCGGCCCGGCTGTTGCCCTTCTGTGCGACAATGCCGACCTTCATGCACCGCGGTTTGGCGTCCCCGGGCAAAAGCCCACCGTCACGTCGCCCGCCCCGTCTCCGCTCGACGCCGCGCGGTAGCTCCGCACACGGGAAACGTTCATCACGACGCCTGCCTACCTTGAGGTGATGGCAGGCACGGACGCCGGCCGCGCTGTCGTTCGGTGGTGGCTCCCGTGAGTGACGACGACTGGTTCGAGCGAGCACTCCGCGAGCGCGACGACGGCGAGACCGACGCAGACGACGCGGACCCGGACGAAAGCCAGCAGCGCGACGACGGTGAGACCAACGGGTCTCCCGAGAGCGATGCGGTCGCGGACCCCGCGAACGAACCGTCGGAAGACGACACCGAGACCGGGAACAGCGGCGGAGAGTCTCTGTCGTTCGAGAACGGCAACCCGTTCGACGGCGGCGACTCCTTCGACGACGATGACCCGTTTTCGACCGACTTCGCCACGGCGTTCGAGAACGCGCCGATGCCCGACGCGGGCGGCGGCCTCGGCGGCGAGCAGTCCGGCGACGAGTTCGGATTCGGCCCGGGTCCGGGGGAGTCGGAGCCGCCGGCGTTCGACGACGAGCAGTTCGATTCCGACATCGACCGCATCGACATCGGCATCGAGGGGCTCGACGACATGATTCTCGGCGGCGTCCCCGAGCGGTCGCTCATGGTCACTATCGGGAGCGCCGGGACCGGCAAGACGACGTTCGGCCTGCAGTTCCTCCGGAAGGCGCTCGAAGACGGCGACAGCGGCGTCTACATTACGCTCGAAGAGAGTCGCGAGCGCATCCTCGACACCGCCGACGAGAAGGGGTGGGAGTTCTCGAAACACGAGGCCGAGGGGCGACTGTCCGTCGTGGACCTCGACCCCGTGGAGATGGCGAACAGCCTGTCGAGCATCCGAAACGACCTCCCGCGGCTGGTCGAGGAGTTCGGTGCCGACCGGCTCGTCCTCGACTCCGTCTCGCTTTTGGAGATGATGTACGACCACCCCTCGAAGCGCCGCAGCGAGGTGTTCAACTTCACGCGGTCGCTGAAGGACGCGGGCGTGACGACGATGCTCACCTCCGAGGCGGACCAGTCCAACCCCTACGTCTCCAGACACGGTATCGTCGAGTACCTCTCCGACGCCGTGTTCGTTCTCCAGTACGTCCGAAACGACGACTTCCGCGAGACGCGGCTCGCAATCGAGATTCAGAAGATACGCGACGCCAACCACTCCCGCGAGACCAAGCCCTACGAACTCACGAACGAAGGCATCAGCGTCTACCAGCAGGCGAATATTTTCTGAGCCCGCGTTTCGCCGCGCGGCTCACGGAGGGTCTGTGTCCGACTGTATCGTTCCCGTGAGAGGGCTAAACGCGATTCGTCAGTTACGGCCGTCTCAGTCGTCGGCGGGCGCCGGTTCGGCCGACTGTTCGGACTCGAAGCCCTCGAAGTGGACGCCCTCGTCGAACGACTCGACCGTGACGAGGCCGACGGCGATGTCCCGTTCTGCGTCGTCGCGCAAGTCGGGTCCATCAACGTCGGCGCAATCGACCCGCTGGAGGCGATTGCTGACGTCTGTGCAGCACGCGATATCTGGTTCCACGCCGACGGTGCGTGCGGTGCAGTCGGCGCGATTCTCCCCGAGAAGCGCCCGCAGTACGCCGGGTTGGACCGCGCGGACTCCGTCACGTTGGACCCGCACAAGTGGCTGTCCGTCCCCTACGAGTGCGGGTGCGTCCTCGTGCGCGACCCCTCGGCGATGGCACGGTCGTTCGCGATGCACGCCTCCTACTTGGAGGGAACGGAGCGGACCCCCTACGAGGGACTGGATTACTACGAACTCGGCCCGCAGATGTCGCGGGGGTTCCGGGCGCTGAAAGTCTGGATGAGTCTGAAACACCTCGGCGTCGAGGGGTATCGGTCGCACCTCTCCCGGGCCGTCCGGTGTACGGAGCATCTCGACGCCAGAGTCCGCGACGCCGACGACTTCGTCGCGCTCCACGAACCGAACCTCTACCTGTACTCGTTCCAGTACGCCCCGCCGGACCTCCGGGCGGCCGCCGCGGCCGATGCGAACGTTCGCGAAGCGGTCGACGACTATCTCGACGCGCTCAACCGGCGAATCGCGGACGAAATCCAACTCAGCGACGTCGCGTTCGTCATGACGACGTCGATATACGACAGGACGGTCCTGCGACTTTCCGTCTGTAGTCACCGGACCACGACCGACGACATCGACCAGACGTTCGAGACGCTTCGCGACATCGGTGAACGAGAAGACGCGACGCTTCGCGAGTCCTTCGGGGTGGCGGTGTAACCGGGGTCTTGTGGGTCTACCGCCCCTCGAACCATTCCGAACCTACCTGACGATGGTCACGGGCACGGGCGACCGGCGGAGGACCTCCTCGGCGACGCTTCCGAGCAGGATGCGCGAGACGCCGGTGCGGCCGTGGCTCCCCATCACGACGTGGTCGTAACCGTCGTCGTCGCCGTCCAGCACCTCGACGATGACTTTCTGTGGGCTGCCGACCTCGATGCGGTCGGTGACCGGTCTGTCGGTGTCGACGAGTCCGACCTCGGCTTTCACCTCGGCGAACGTCTCTCTCGCCTTCCGTTTCTCCGCTTGAAACCACTCTTCGGAGCCGCTGAGCGCCCGTTCTCGATAGTCGGCGTCGGCGGGGTTGATGACGTTCAAAAGCGTGAGTTCCGCGTCCGGCCACTCCGTGGCGGCGAAGCGGACCGCGGCGACTGACTGCGGCGACCCGTCGGTCGGAACGAGCACGTGTTCGGCCATATTTCGGCCTACTCGGCCGCGGGCTAAAAATCCGCCCGGCGGGTGCGCCCCCGAACAGCCGCGACCCGGTCCCTGCGACGGACGGCGCGGGGCGTTCCGGGTACTCAGTCGCCGTGTCGCGTCACGCAGGTCGAAAGCCCCGTCAGCTCGACGGGTTCGGAGTTGTCGGGCGAGTAGACGACCATCTGGCCCTTCTCCATGTACGGCACCTTGTCTTCGAGGTTCGGCGGGATGTTGACGCTCTTGATGGCGTCCTCGTCGCCGAGGTTGAGCACGACCTTCGTGTTCACCTGCTTGAACACCGGGTCGGCGATGTCCTGTGGGTCCTGCGTGATGAGAAACAGGCCGAGGCGCTCCTTTCGGCCCTGCTTGGCCGCCTCGGTGAACTTCTGGATGACCTTCCGCGCCTGTACGGTGTCGGCGTCGGTGAGGAAGTTGTGCGCCTCGTCCATCCCGAGGACGACCGGCGTCTCCTTGATGCGGTCGCTCGACGGGTCGTTCGAGAGCTTGTCGTCGATGAGCAGCGCCGACACCGCGAGGACGAACAGCTCCTTCGCCCGGCTCGACGAGAGGTGGTAGGTCGGCACGACCGTCAGCCCGCCGGGGCGGACGAGCTGGTGGTCGAGTTCGGTTATCGGGCGGGCGTCCTGGTCGAACACGCCGCTCGGCACGCCGCGGACCCGACGTTTCACCGCGTCGAAGGTCGCCTCGTGGACTCGCCCCGACTCGTGGAGTTCCTCTTTCAGCGCCGGGTCGTCGAGGAACTGGAGGAACTGCTTGTACGTCCCCGAGTCGCCGTAACTCCGGAAGAAGCGGTTCAGGAGTTCGGTGAGCGCCGGGTACTGGTTGTCGTTGAGGCTGCTGCCGGCGACGAGCCACGGGAGGTCCCGCGCCATCGAGAAGGGGATGGTGAACTCCAACTGCTCGGCGCGGTGGTTCGCGCCGGGGTACGACGACCCGGCCATCTTCGGGACGAGCGCGACGGTGTCGTCGTGGCCGCCGTGAGCGACGCCCTCGCGCTCGTATTGTCGGGCCGTCTCGGCGTCCATGTCCGGGTTGTCGTCGTGCATCTGGGCGTACTCGTCCTGCGGGTCGAACTGGACGACCGCGGTCTGGACCTCACGGCCGTCGTCCATCTCGTAGCTCCGCTCCTCCGAGAGGTACTGCCGAAGGATGTTCTTCGAGGCGTGGGTCTTGCCCGACCCGGTGCCGCCGGCGACGAGCGTGTGGCGGAACACGAGCGGGTCGCCGTCGGTGTAGTCGTCGTTCAGTCGGTAGTCGATGGTCGGCGGCCGGGCCGCGGTCCGGACCTTCTCGCCGCCGACCGAGAGGTGGCCGAGGAAGACGCCCTCCTCGGGAATCTTCAGCCCGGTCTTAATCTGGGTCGCGTCGGTGGCCTCGCCGACCGTCGCCTGCGGTTTCGGCACGCGGTCGACCATCCGGCGCTTGAGTTCGCCGCGGTCGGAAAACAGGACGGCGATGGGTTCGAGTTCCGCCATGAACTTGAAATCGCGCTCCTCGAACTCGTCTGCGGGGCGGCGCATCGCCCGGCGGGCGTGAATCTCAGTCGCGTCGTCGGCCTGAAACTCCTGGGCGTACTCCAGGCCGACGATGCGGCAGAACAGCAGTTCGTCGTCGGGGTAGGGGACGATGAGGTACTTGCCGAGGCGGACGCGCTCGCGGTTGCCCGCGGTCACGAACGCCCGAAGCGCCGTCCGCTCGGGGTCTTCCGACACGCGCAGGCCCTGCGAGACCGCAATCGCGCCGACGCCCCGTTCGTCGCCGACGGGGTCGGCGTCGTACTCGTCGAACTGCAGGTCGTCCGCGTCGTCGGTCGCGCCGGTTACATCGGTCGAATCGCCGCCGTCGCGGTCGTCGCGCCCCGTCGCGGTCGGTATCGACGGCGTCGCCGTCGGCTGAACTCGCGGCGGTCGCGCTCTCGGTTTCCGAGGCGGATTCGGAACGCGCGGAGCGCCCGTTTCCGGTGGCGTCAGCGGTCGGCTCGTCTCGGTCCGCGTCGGACGAGTCGTCGGGGTCGTCGCCGGCGAAGTCGCTGAAATCCCCCAAATCGGTCATGTTCCAACGCTTGCGGGCGGCGAGTAAAAAGCCACGCGTCGGCGACGGTGCGCGGTTCCCCTGCCGAACGGTCCCAGATGACGCGCTCTCGGGCCGTCGCGTACGACTTTTCCGTGTCGCGCACCTAGCCCGGCTATGTTATTGGTCCGCGGTCACGGCGGCGGCACGGCACTCACCGGTACGATATTCGAACGGGGAGAGCAAGCGCCGACCTACCGCGGCGCGCCGGACGAGGACGCGCCCTACGTCTGGGTCTGCGACGAGTTCTACGAGGTCGAAAGCGGCGGCTCGGAGACCGAAATCGACGGGCGGACGATTCGCGTCGCCTTCGACACGCCGCTTCCCCGCGGCTTCGACACCCGCGAGCAGGCGCTGTCGGCGGCCAAAGAACACGTCAGGACGCAGTTCGCGCGGGTCGGTGTCTCCGCCGACGACGTGCGGGTGGAGGTCGTGAGACCCGAAGAGGAGGGGACGCCGGAGGACGAACAGCCGGACGCGGCGGACCGCTCCGCGGACGAAGGCTCTCCCGAGGGCGACGCGTCGCTCTGAGGGGGGTTGGTCGCCGGGGCGCGCGCTTCGGTCGCGCCGCTCTTACTCGTCGGCGTCGACCCAGCGGATGTTGTCGTAGCTCTTCATCTGGTCGGAGTCGAGTTTCTCCGAAAGCTTCCGCCTGAGCGCGGCCTTCTCGCCGATGCTCACCCGCGCGAGTTCGTCGGCCTTCTCGACCGCCAGCGGCGGCCCGCGCGTGGCGGCCACGTCGCGGACGACGTGGTGCATCAGGTCCGCGCGGAGGTCGGGGTCCTTCGTGAACGCGTAGGGCGCTTCGACCCGGTAGCACACGTCGGTTCGGGGGTCGTACAGCACGAAGAACGTCACCGTGTACGCCTCGGGGTCGAGCTTGCGCTCGATGCCGAACGCCTCGCCCTCGGCGCTCAGTTGGCGGTCCGACCCGCCGCGCGAGACGAACCAGCTCGTGAACGTGAGTTCCTCGGTGCGGCGCTCGTCGCCGTCGGGGCCCTCCCGGCGTTCGAGCAGGTTGACGAAGAAGGCGGCGTCGTCGACCCACGGCCGCCTGCCGGCGTCGGTCCCGTCGAGCTGTTTCCTGACCGTGCGGACGACGTGTTTCGCGCCGGGGTTCTTCACGAAGCCGGCGAGGGGCACGTCGCGCTCGACGAAGCGCTCGACGAGGCGGATGTAGTTCTCCACGACCGCCTTCGGCTTCGCGTCGCGCGCGAGGTCCTTCAGTTCGGCGTCGCGGTCGCGCCAGTTCAGGAGCTCTTTCGGGTACACCGGCCCGTCGAGGATGAGCAGGTCGGAGACGGCGTCGGCGTGTTCGAGCGCGTGGGCGCTCTCGGCGAGGTAGAGCGCGAGCGCGTGGACGACGCCCTCGGCGTAGCGGTTGACTCGCGGGACGCTCAGGACGCCGCCCGGCGACCGTAGCCCTCGTCGGACCGGAGCCACTCGTCGGTGTCGAAAAACTGGACCGGGTCGTGGGTGTGGGCCGCCATGACGATAGAGCGGTGGCGGTGGAGGTCGAGGTCGGACGGCTCGGACGCCATCGCGGCGTGAGCCACGTCGAGGACGAGCCCGTTTTTGAACGTCGTCGGATTGATCGTCCCCGAGTCGAGGCCGTGGACAGTCGGAAACGGCGACTCCGTGAGCGCCACGTCGTCGATATCGGCGGCGTGGAGGCGCTGTTCGCCGAGCGGTTCGACGATTGGGAGTCCTCCGTCGGGCGATTCGAGGGGGTCCAGCCACGATTCCCAGACCGTCCGCGCGAGGTCGTCGTAGTCGGCGTCGTCGACCGAGTCAGCGATGGAACTCGCCATGGACGCGATGTCGTCCACGTGGACGGGGTCGAGGGTCATATCTCGGCGTCGTCGCCGACGGGTATAGTGGTTGTCGTCGTCGGTGGGCGGTCGTTTGGACTGGCCCGCGGCGAGTCGGCACGGCACGGGTCGCCCCCTCGACAGGTCCCGGCACGCTCATACCGCTCCGTTGCCAACGCTTCACCGACGATGTCTGTCAGCGCGGTCGGGTTCGACCTCGACTACACACTCGCGGTCCCGACGCGGGACCGCGAGACGATTCTCTCGGAGGCGGCGGCGGCGGCGGGCGCGCCCCCGCTGACCCGAGAGGCGTATCTCCGGGCACACCAAGAGAACCTCACGCGCGAGACCCGCGCGCCCATCTTCGAGACCCTCCTCGACGAGCACGACTCCCCCGTCGACCCGGAGCGCGTCGCGACGGCGTACAGAGAGCGAATCACCGACGCGGTCGTCCCCGTCGAGGGCGTCGAGGCGATGCTCGCCGGCCTGCGGACGACCTACCGCGTCGGCCTCCTCACCAACGGGCCGGTCGTGGCCCAGGAGGCGAAAATCGACAAACTCGGGTGGCGCGACCACTTCGACACGGCCCTCGTGACGGGCGCGCTCCCCGCCGGAAAGCCGGACGGGCGGGCGTTCGACGCCCTGCTCGACGACCTCGGGACCGAACCCGAGGAGACCGTCTACGTCGGCGACAGCGTCCACCACGACATCGCCGGCGCGCACGACGCCGGGATGCTCCCGGTGCAGGTACTCGGCGAGGGCTGTGACGACCCCGACCCGCGGGCGGTCGCCCACATCCACCACGACGACCTGCCGACGGCGCTTCCTGAACTCGTCGCGGACCTCTGAGTCGGTCGCGCGACGAGCGTCTATTCTTCGTCTCGGTCTCGGTCTCCGGCTTCGAGCGCCGCGACCAGCGCGCGGAACGCCGGGAGCGTCCACTTCACCTGCGCGCCGTCCTCGACGAACACGAGCGTCCGCGGCGGGCGGACCGCCTTCGGGCGCACGCGAAGCCCCGCCTCGGAGGCGGCCTCGGCGGTCACGTCGGGATGGGCGACGAACTCGACGCGAGCGCGGTCCGGCTGGACGTACACTTCGGCGACGCGCTCGCCGTCGGCGGCGACCGCGTAGGCGAGCGCGCCGTCGTCGGTCGGTTCCACGTCGGCGTCGGCGTCGACGACCGAGAGAACCGAGAAGGCGTCCTCGTGGCCCGTGACCTCCGAGGCGAGCAGTTGGGCGATGCGTGTCCCGTCGGAGAGCGAATCGACGACCATGCCGGGCGTTCGCGCCCGGACGGTTTCGGGGTGTCGCTTTGCTGGCGGGCGGAGGGGCGAAGCGAAAAGACGGGCGGGCGCTACTCGGCCAGCGACCGCTTTGCTTTCTCGGCCGCGTCGTCGACGTTCACGTCGTTCGAGCGCGCGAAGAGGATCGCGGCGGCCTCGGCGGTGACGCCGAGCCGCGACTGCCGCTCGTTGATGCCGGCGACGGCGGCCTGTTTTTCGATACCGGCGGCGACGCAGGCGTCGAGAATCTGCTCGAACGCCGACTGCTCGCGGAGGACGGAGGCGTCGGGTTCGAACTCCTCGGGAATCTGTACGTCGGCGGGGTCGAACGTCGCGACGACCTCGCCGTCGTCGCGCTCGACGAGGCCGCGACCCGCGGCGAGGTCGATGAGGCGCTTCGCCTGGTCCGGGGAGAACCAGTCGCGGTCGAGCGACAGGGCGACGACGAACTCGCCCTCGCCGAGGCGGGTCGAGCCGTGTTGCCGGAAGGGGACGGCGACGGTGACGTCGAGACTCATCGGTTCGACGGCGGGCGCGGGCGAACTAAACGGTTTGCGTTGCCATCGCGCCCGAGAGACGTGGTGGCACCTGTCTCCGCCGAGCACCGATTCGAGCGATTCAAGTAGTCACCGAGGTTTTTACCCCGTATGAAGGACCAAGGACGCTCCAAGCGGAAGCGGACCGGCGGTCGGCGCAAGCCGTCCCGAAACAAGAAGCGCTACCAGCTGGGCCGCGAACCCGCCGCCACGACGGTCGGCGAGCCCCGGTTCCAGATCATCGACTCCCGCGGGAACAACGAGAAGCTCCGCGCCCTCTCGACGAACGTCGCGCAGGTCGCCGACGGTGCCGACGTGACGCAGGCCGACATCGAAGGCGTCGTCGACAACCCGTCGAACGTCAACTACGCCCGCCGGAACATCATCACGAAGGGCTCCATCATCGAGACGAGCGCCGGCCGCGCCCGCGTCACCTCCCGCCCCGGTCAGGACGGGCAGGTCAACGCCGTCGTCGTCGACGAGGAGTAAGTTTCTTTCCCCGCGTCGCCGTTTCGGCGCGGTCCGACTGTTTTACGCCGGTGAGCCCCGCGGCCGTCGCTCGCGGACGTGGTACGGTCGAAGTCGAAAACGAGACTGGACGATACTGAATCGAACCGTGCGACGAGCCGCTGTCAGCGAGTAGGCTGACCGGTCAGGGCGTCGGCGCGGCCTTCTGAAGCGCCGTCTCTGCGATGTTGCCGCCGTAGTCGGCGCTCCGGGAGACGGAGTCGACGATGAGGCCGAGCAGTTGCGCGCGCGCCGGGTCGAGACCGCGGAGGAGCTCGTCGATGCCGCGGGCGCTCGTGTCGATGGCCTGGACGGCTTCGCGGGACTCGTTGGCGAGGCGGCTCGCCTCGTCGCTCTCCTCGGCGAACAGCGCGTCCATCCCGCCGTTGACGACGGCCTTCGCCTCCTCGAACAGCTCCTGAATCGCCTCGACGATTTCGTCGTCGACCGGCTCCTCGAAGTTCAACGAGAGGTGGGCGATTTTGGTCGCGTGGTCGCCGATGCGCTCCAGTTGCCGGGCGGCGGACTGGTAGTCGAAGCAGATTTCGCGGGGGAGGCCGAGTTCCTCGGCGGCCTTCGGGGTTCGGAGCGTCGCGCGGAAGATGCGGGAGACCACCATCCAGAGGCGGTCGACGTCGTCGTCGCGCTGGATGACGTCGCGGGCCATGTCGTCGTCCTGCTCGGCGATCGCCGCGATGGCGTCTTCGAGCATCGAAAGCGAGATGAGTCGCATCCGGGTGACCGCGTTGTGGATGGATAGCTCGGAGGAGTCGAGCAGGTCGCGGATGACGACCCGGTCGCGCGTCTCTTCGAGCACTTCGAGGCCGACGAGGCTCTGGGTCGCCTCGCGGATGGTCCGCCGCTGGTCGGTCGTGATGCGCGAACTCTCCAGCGCGATGATGTCGAACCCGCTCACGTACATCGTCATGACGGCGCGCGTGAGTTCGTCGCCTTCGAGGGTCGCGATGTCGAGGGTTCCCTCAGTGCGTTCTTCTTCCGAGCGGGGCGTCAAGAACAGCGAGTCGCCCTCCGGATAGAATTCGACTTCGCTCCCCGCCGAGACGCCGTTGTCCGTCGCCCAGTCTTTGGGAATCGAGACGGTGTAGGTGGAACCACCCGTCACCTGCACCTTTCGGGTTTCGACCATGTCCGTGGGTGGTTCTCAATACACAATAAAACTGTCTATCTCTATATATTGAAGCCATATTTTATGTGATGGGCGCGGACGAACGTGACTCGTGCCGATTCGGGCTCGAAACACCGCCCACTCAGTAGTTGTTTTGCGCCGTCCCAGTCGGCCGTGCGTCCCGCGTTTCCTGACACGTTGGGGAAAGACCGCGCACGAGACGGCCGCGAATGGAACAATCGGCTGCTTTCGTCGATTTCGGCCCGTTCTTGTCACACGTTATCAATCGTTGTGGATATACCGGAACGTACCACTATATAGTCGTCATAGCAGGGTATTTACGACAAAATCGGCTCGTCAAAATCGATGACGCGTAACTCGGACAGTGGTCTTTCGCGGCGTAAGTTCCTGATTGCCTCGGGCGCGGCCGGTCTCGCTGGACTCGCCGGGTGTACGGAGAACAACACCGACAACGGTGGCTCCGGCGGCGACTCCGAGGGAGAGGACTCGTCGGGCGACGGGAGCAACGAGCTCTCGGGAACCATCGACATCGCCGGCTCCTCGACGGTGTTCCCGCTCGCAACCGCGATGGGTGAGCGCTTCCAGACCGAGCACTCCGAGGTCAACATCAACCTCCAGTCCACCGGCTCCGGTGGTGGCTTCGCGAACTACTTCTGTACGGGTCAGACCGACTTCAACAACGCCTCCCGCCCCATCAAGGGCGAAGAAGAGACGCAGTGTGAGAACAACGACGTGACCCCCGTCGAACTCAAGGTCGCCACCGACGCGCTGACGGTCATCGTCAACAACGACAACGACTTCATCGGCGAGGGCCTCACCGTCGAACAACTCCGGACCATCTTCTCGGCCGAGTCGACGCCGACGACGTGGTCCGACGTCAACTCCGAGTGGCCCGACGAGGAAATCGAGATTTACGGTCCCACCGACGCCTCCGGTACGTACGACTACTTCATCGAGGCCGTCATCGGCGAGGAGGGTCCGGGCCACCGCCAGGACTACTCCGCGACCGAGCAGGACCGAACCATCATCCAGGGCGTTCAGGGCTCCGAGTACGCCATCGGCTACCTCGGCTTCGCGTACTACAGCGAGAACACCGACTCCGTGCAGGCCGTCGCAGTCGAGAACGACGCCGGCGAGTTCGTCGAACCGTCGCTCGACACGGCGCTGTCCGGCGAGTACAACCCGCTTTCCCGCCCGCTGTTTACCTACCCCGCCCGCGAGTCGCTCGCGGAAGAACACGTCGCCGAGTTCGCTCGCTACTGGATGGACAACGCCACCAGCCGCGAAATCGTCGCCGACGAGGTCGGCTACGTCCCGCTCGGCGAAGACGAGCAACAGGAGATGCTCGACACGCTCAACGCGGCCATCGAGGAAGCCAACTAGCCGCTTTCTCGACAGAATCAGCTAACGAAGCGCTTTTTCATATACCACGATTCAATCCAACCAATGAGCACAGATGACCTCGAAACCGACCTCACGCGGAACACGGAGAATTCGCCGCGTGAGCTACTGACGCGGTCGTTCTTCTTCCTGTGCGCGGCGTTGTCCGTCGTGACGACCCTCAGTATCGTCGGCCTTCTCATCACGGAGGCGTCCAAGTTCTTCACGCTGACAGCCCCGCTGATGGGAGTCGCGGGGGAGACGGCATCCATCGTCGACTTCCTCACCGGAACCACGTGGCAGATACACAGCCAAGAGTTCGGCGTGCTGGCGCTCGTGTCGGCGACGCTGATGGTCACCATCGGGTCGGCCGTCATCGCGCTCCCGCTCGGCGTCGCCACCGCCATCTATCTCAGCGAGTACGCGAGCGCACAGGCGCGCTCGATTCTCAAACCCGCGCTGGAAATCCTCGCCGGCGTCCCGACCGTCGTCTACGGCTTCTTCGCGCTCATCTACATCACGCCGGCGCTGGAGGTCGTCTTCCCCAGCATCGGGACGTTCAACATGCTCTCTGCGAGCATCGTCGTCGGCATCATGATCATCCCGATGGTCGCCTCCATCAGCGAGGACGCGATGTCCGCCGTCCCCGACGAACTCCGACAGGCGGGCTACGGCATGGGCGCGACGAAGTTCGATGTGTCGACCGGCATCGTCGTCCCCGCCGCGCTCTCCGGCATCTTCTCCTCTTTCATCCTCGCGCTCTCGCGCGCCATCGGCGAGACGATGGCCGTCACCGTCGCCGCGGGCGCGCAGGCGAAGTTCCTCAACCCGCTGAACCCCGCGTCGTACCTCGAAGGCGCGCTGCCCATGACCGCCGCGATGGTCCAGCTTCTCACCGGTGACATCACCGGCGGCGGGCTGGCCTACCGCAGCCTGTTCGCCATCGGCCTCGTGCTCTTCGTCATCACACTCATCATGAACGTCATCAGCGACTACGTCTCGCGACGCTACCGGGAGGCGTACTGAGATGTCGACCGACACCGACTCCAGCTACATCGACGGCTTCGGACAGGTCAGCCGAACGACCGGGACCGTCTTCCGGTACCTGCTGTTGGCCGCGACGATGTTCGGAATCGTCACGCTCGCCGTCCTCCTCGTCTACGTCGCCAACGACGCGATTCGCCCGCTCACCGCGGATCTCGGTTGGCACCTCACCTTCTTCCTGACGCTCGTCGTCCCCACGACCGTCGTCGGCGGGTATCTCGCCCGTCGGAACGTCCCGGCGCTCAAGCTCGGCGGGATGGCCGTCGGAATGCTCGCGGTGTTCCTGCTGTTCAGCGGGGGCGTCGCCATCGTCTTCGTCGACATCATTCCGCCGCTGACCGGTCTCTCGTACGTCGTCGGTCTCCTCGTTCCGGCGGCGCTCGTCGTCGTCCTGACGAAGTACGAACAGCAGATCCCGTTTACCCTTCGCGTCGCCGCGACCGGTGCCGCGTTCATCCTGTCGCTCGTCGGCGTTCCGGGGTACTTCCACAGCATTCCCGAAATTATCCGCCAACTCCCCGTGGTCCCGGCCGACTGGATGATTCTGACGCTCGTCCTCGGCGGCGTGGCCGCGGTCGTCGTCGGTCAGTACGTCGCCCGCATCCGCGAAGACACCACCGCGGGACTCGCGGCGGGCGCGTCGGCGCTCGTCTTGACCGGTCTCGCGGCCGTTGTCGGCCCGATGCTCGGCGTTGACGCCAACGCCGCCGCCGTCGTCACGTCGGTCGCGTTCGTCCCGACGCTGGCCTACGCCGGCGGCGCGGCGGTCACCCGCGAACAGGAGCGAATCGGCCTGCTGCTCGCGGGTGTCGTCGTCGGCGGGTCGCTCGTCGGCGCGTTCGCGGTCGACGCGCTCGGCTTCGCCGGCCCGCAGTCGTGGGTCGACTGGCAGTTCCTCACGAGCGCCCACAGCGGGACCGCGGAGAACGCCGGCCTCTATCCGGCCATCGGCGGCTCCATCCTGCTGATGGCGACGGTCGCCGCCCTCTCGTTCCCGCTCGGCGTCGGCGCGGCGGTGTACCTCGAAGAGTACGCCCCCGACAACGCCTTCACCCGATTCATCGACGTGAACATCTCGAACCTCGCCGGCGTCCCCTCGGTCGTCTACGGGCTGCTCGGACTCGGCGTGTTCGTCACCTACCTCGGCCAGCCGACGGGGACGGTCCTCATCGGCGGCGCGACGCTCGCGCTCCTCATCCTGCCCATCGTCATCATCTCCTCACGCGAGGCGATTCGGGCCGTGCCCGGCGACATGCGGCAGGCGTCATACGGGATGGGCGCGACGCGCTGGCAGACCGTGAAGAACGTCGTCCTCCCGGAGGCGTTCCCCGGCATCCTGACCGGGACCATCCTCGCGCTCGGCCGGGCCATCGGCGAGACCGCGCCGCTCATCATGATCGGCGCGCCGAACGTGCTTTTCAACCTGCCGACGGAGCTCTCCTCAAAGGTGAGCGCGATGCCCCTGCAGGTGTACGCGTGGTCCAGCCTGTTCGCCAGCGAGGACTTCTACACGAAGGCCGTCCCGGCGGGCGTCGTCGTCCTCCTGGCGGTCCTCCTCGCCATGAACTCCATCGCCATCGTCCTGCGCAACAAGTTCGAAAGTGAAAACTGAACACCACCAATGAGCCAAAGAGACAAAGCACCCGAGGGAGAACAGCAAGCCATGAACGGAACAGAGGACCCGACGAACGACGAGATGCTCGTCGAAACCGACGTGAGCGACGGGCTCTCTGCGTCGGAGAGTCCGGTGGGGCGGGACGCCGAGACCGTCATCAGCTCGGATAACATCAACGTCTGGTACGGCGACGACCACGCGCTCACCGACATCTCGATGGACATCCCCGAGAACAGCGTGACCGCCATGATCGGTCCCTCTGGCTGCGGGAAGTCCACGTTCCTCCGCTGTATCAACCGCATGAACGACCTCATCGACGTCGCCCGCGTCGAAGGGGGACTCACGCTCCGCGGCAAGAACGTCTACGACGACGACGTCGACCCCGTCGCGCTCCGCCGCCGCGTCGGCATGGTGTTCCAGAAGCCCAACCCGTTCCCGAAGAGCATCTACGAGAACGTCGTCTACGGGCTGAAAATCCAGGGTATCGACGCCGACTACGACGAGGTCGTCGAGGAGTCGCTCAAGCGCGCAGCCCTCTGGGACGAGGTGAAAGACCGCCTCCATGAGTCCGGTCTCGACCTCTCCGGCGGCCAACAACAGCGCCTCTGTATCGCCCGCGCCATCGCCACCGACCCCGAGGTGCTGCTCATGGACGAGCCCGCATCGGCGCTCGACCCCGTGGCGACCTCGCAGATCGAAGACCTCGTCGAGGAACTCGCCGAGGACTACACCGTCGTCATCGTCACCCACAACATGCAACAGGCGGCGCGTATCTCCGACAAGACCGCCGTCTTCCTCACCGGCGGCGAACTCGTCGAGTTCGACGACACCCAGAAAATCTTCGAGAACCCCGAGAGCCAGCGCGTCGAAGACTACATCACCGGTAAGTTCGGATAACTCGTTCTCGCTCGCGAGGCTCGCGGCTCGTTCTGTGCCACGTTCGGTTCGCACCGCCGACTCGACGCCCGCGTTTCGGCGTCGCGTATCGGACACGGTCGTTCAGGACGTATCGGCGAGTCGACCACCGAAACCATCACAAGGAATTTCACTTCGCCTGCCGGAACGTCACGTATGGCCAGAAACACGTACCAATCTCGCCTCAATCAGCTCGAAGAGGACGTGTTGTATCTCAGCGAACTCGTCTCGGAGCGAGTTCGGTACGCCCTCGACGCGCTCGAAGACAAAGACGAGCGGAAGGCACAGGAAGTCATCGAGGGCGACCACGAAATCAACCGCATCTACCTCGACTTAGAGCAGGACTGTATCGACCTGCTCGCGCTCCAACAGCCCGTCGCGGGCGACCTGCGATTCATCGCGGCGTCGTTCAAGATCATCACCGACCTCGAACGCATCGGCGACCTCGCGACCAACCTCGCGCAGTACGCCATCGACGCCGAAAACGACGTCTACACCGAAGTCGACATCCGCCGCATCGGCGACGCCGCACTCGACATGGTCGACCAGGCGATGGACGCCTACGAGACCGAAGACACCGACCTCTGTCAGTCCGTGGCGGAGCGCGACGACAGCCTCGACACGATGTGTGACAACGCGTCGCAGAGCATCGTCCGCGACCTCATGAGCGGCGACGACTTCGAGGGCGACGGCGACCTCGAACCCGAGACCGCCCTCGTCGACGTGCGCCGACTCCTGCTGACGGTGCGCGACCTCGAACGCATCGGCGACCACGCCGTCAACGTCGCGGCGCGGACGCTCTACATGATAGACAACGACGACTCGCTGCTGTTCTGAGCGGGCGTCTCGAACCGACGCGTACCGACGCGTCGCTCTCTTCTTCGCGATAAGAAAAACGGGACCGTCACCGCGGACCGCCGCCCGTCCGGCTTACTGGAAGCCGATGCGGCCGCCGTCGCGGGTGTCGGGCGACAGGCCCTCGCGGGAACCGCCCTTGAACTGGTCTTGGATGTCCTCGTAGTAGCGCATCAGTTCCTCGGTGATGGTCGGGCGGACCGACTCCATCGCCTTGCGGAAGTGGCGCATCTCGATTTCCTCGGCGTCGGAGTCCTCGCGGAGCGCCTCGATGGCCGCCTCGCGGCAGATGGATTCGAGGTCGGAGCCGACGTAGCCGTCGGTTATCTCCGCGATTTCGCGGAGGCTCACGTCCGGCGCGAGCGGGCTCTGCTGCGTGTGGATGTCGAGAATCTGCTCGCGGCCCTCCTCTTCGGGCTGGCCGATGAGCACGAGACGGTCGAACCGGCCCGAGCGGATGAGCGCGGGGTCGATCATGTCCGGGCGGTTGGTCGCCGCGATGACCATGACGTTGCCCGCGTCTTCGAGGCCGTCTAACTCCGTCAGGAGCTGGTTGACGACGCGCTCGGAGACGTTGTTGCCCATGTCGTTGCCGCGGGCGGGGGCGAGCGCGTCAAGCTCGTCGAAGAAGATGATGGTCGGCGAGACCTGCCGCGCTTTGCGGAACGTCTGCCGAATCGCCTTCTCCGACTCGCCGACCCACTTCGAGAGCAGCTGCGGGCCGCGCACCGAGATGAAGTTCGCGTTCGTCTCGTTGGCGACGGCCTTCGCTATCAGGGTCTTGCCCGTGCCGGGCGGCCCGTAGAGGAGCACGCCCTTCGGAGCCTCGATACCCATTCGCTGGAACTTCTCGGGGGTGGTCAGCGGCCACTCGACGCTCTCTTGGACCTTCTGTTTGGGCCCTTCGAGACCGCCGACGTCCTCCCACGTGACCTTCGGAATCTCGACGAGCACCTCGCGCATCGCCGAGGGTTCGACCTCGCCGAGCGCGCCGCCGAAGTCGTCGTTCTTGACGACCATGCGGTCGATGAGGCTCGGCGGGATGTCCTCCCTGTCGAGGTCTATCTCGGGGAGGTAGCGCCGCAGCGCCTTCATCGCGGCCTCCTTCGTCAGCGCCTCGATGTCGGCACCGACGAAACCGTGGGTGTCGTCGGCGAGGTCGTCGAGGTCGACGTCGTCCGAAAGCGGCATCCCGCGGGTGTGAATCTGGAGGATTTCCTTGCGGCCCTCCTCGTCCGGCACGCCGATCTCGATTTCGCGGTCGAACCGGCCGGGACGGCGGAGCGCGGGGTCCACCGAATCGACGCGGTTCGTCGCCGCGATGACGATGACTTGACCGCGGGCTTCGAGCCCGTCCATCATCGTCAGCAGTTGGGCGACGACCCGGCGTTCGACCTCGCCGGTCACGTCCTCGCGCTTGGGCGCGATGGAGTCGAGCTCGTCGATGAAGATGATGCTCGGCGACTCCTCTTTGGCGTCTTCGAAGATTTCGCGGAGCTGTTGTTCGGACTCGCCGTAGTACTTCGAGATGATTTCCGGCCCTGCGATAGAGAAGAAACTCGCCGAGGTCTCGTTGGCGACCGCGCGGGCGAGAAGCGTCTTCCCGGTGCCCGGCGGGCCGTGGAGCAACACCCCCTGTGGGGGCTCAATGCCCAGTTTCTTGAATATCTGGGGGTGTTTCATCGGCAGTTCGACCATCTCGCGGACGCGCTGAATCTCGTTGGTCAGGCCGCCGATGTCCTCGTAGGTGATGCCGCCGCCGGCCTTCTCGAAGCCCGAGATGGGCTCCTCGCGGAGTTCGACGTCGGTGTCCTCGGTGACGAGGACGACGCCCTCCGGCTTCGTCTCGACGGCGATGAGCGGAATCGCCTGTCCGGGCGACCGCATGAACGGGTGGTTCGTACTCGACATCACCGGGACGATGTCGCGTTCGACCACGGGCCGCTTGAGAATCTGCCGTTTGACCATGCCGGCCGCGTCGGACCCGAACTGGACGCTCGCCTCTTCGGGCGGCGCCAGCACGAGCTTGTCGGCCTTCGTGGCCTCTGCCTTGCGGATGGTGACCCGTTCTCCGATGCCCACGTCGGCGTTCTGCCGCGTGAACCCGTCGATACGGACCGTATCCGTGTTCCAGTCCTGCCGGTCTGCCCGCCACACCTTCGCGGCGGTCGTTTTTCCTCCCTCTATCTCGATGATGTCTCCCGGCGAGAGCTTGAGATGGAGCAAGGTGTCCGGATCAAGACGGGCGATACCGCGCCCCGAGTCGTTCGGGTACGCTTTCGCCACTTCGAGTTGGACTTCGTTCATGATTACCTCGCGGGGATGCTGATACCTGTGAGAGGCCATCGGATAAGTCCTTCCCCGGTCGGCCCGAGGCACCGTCCTCCCGTGGTTACAGCCTAGCACACCGTAGGGTGGGCGGCTACTAATCCCTACCGACTGGACAGGCGTCGGCGCCTCGATGGCTGGCGTTTTTACCCTCGAACACGACGGTTCACGCATGCGACTCCTCGCGTTCGACGGCCGGATGGGTGCCAGCGGCGACATGCTCCTCGGCGCGCTCGTCGCCGCCGGTGCCGACCCGTCCGTCCTCTCGCCCGTCGAAGACGCCCTCGACGTGACCTACCGCGTCCACGAGGTCGACAAAAACGGCATCCTCGCGACCAAGGTCGACGTGCTCCTCCCCGAGACCGACGGCGGCGACCCCCGCGGCGAGGGCCACGACGACGACCACCGACGCCTGCGCGCCGACGGCGACGACGGGGGAGATTCCGACAACGACGCTGATGGCGACGACGAAGACGAGCACAGCCACCAGCACCAGTACCGCCACCACGACCACGCTCACGACGAGGAGCATCCTCACCACGACGACGACCACGAGCATTCACACGACCACAGTCACTCGCACTCTCACGACGACCACGACCACCACCACTCCCACGACGACCACACCCACGCCGAAGGTCACGGCCCGCACCGGACCTTCCCCGAGGTCGTCGAACTCGTCGAGTCGATGGGCCTGCCCGCGGGCGTCGTCGAGGACGCGACGGCCATCTTCCGCGTGCTCGGCGAGGCCGAGGCCAAGGTCCACGGCACGGACCTCGACGAGACCCACTTCCACGAGGTCGGCGCGGACGACGCCATCGCCGACGTGGTCGGGGTCTGTCTCCTCCTCGACGATCTCGACGTGGACCGCATCGTCACCGGCCCGGTCGCCGTCGGCGGCGGTGAGGCCGAGATGAGCCACGGCACCTACCCGGTGCCCGCGCCCGCCGTGCTCAACATCACCGCGGCGGCCGACTGGTCGGTCCGCGGCGGCCCCGTCGAGACCGAACTGCTCACCCCTACGGGCGCGGCCATCCTCGCGCACCTCGCCGAGGGCGTCGAGACGCTCCCGTCGATGTCGGTCGAGTCGTCCGGCTACGGAGCCGGCGGCTGGGACTTCCCGGACCGGCCGAACGTCCTCCGCGCGGTCGTCGGCGACGGCGGTTCGCGGCTCGTCCGCGACGAGATTTCCGTCCTCGAGACGAACCTCGACGACGCGACGCCCGAAGTCCTCGGCGGGCTGCAGGAGACCCTGAAAGACGCCGGCGCGCGGGACGTATCAATCGTCCCGACGACGATGAAGAAGTCCCGCCCCGGCCACCTCGTCAAGGTCGTCGTCAAGCCGGAAGACGCCGAGCGCGTCGCCTACCGCCTCGCGGTCGAGACCGGCACGCTCGGAATCCGCGAACACGGCGCGGGCCACCGCTGGACCGCCCGCCGCGAGTTCGAAACGGCGACGCTCGCTATCGACGGCGACGACTACGAGGTGAGCGTCAAGGTCGGAAGCGACGCCGACGGCGTCGTCTACGACCGAAGCGCGGAGTACGACGACGCGCTCGCCGTGGCGAACGAGACGGGACTTCCGGTCCGCGAGGTCATGCGCCGCGCCGTCGACGCGGTGTCGTCGGACGACGGCGAGTGAGCCCCGCCGTCTCCGCCGACACGACTCGATTATTCATCGGTCAACGGCGGGTACGCGACCTCCCACAGATTCCCATCCGGGTCCGAAAAGTAGCCCGAATAGCCTCCCCAGAACGCGTCCTGTGCGGGCTTGACTATATCGCCGCCCGCCGCGCGCGCCGCGTCGAGAACCGCGTCCACGTCTGACCGTTCGGCGACGTTGTGCGCAATCGTGACGCCCGCGAAACCGCTGCCGTCCGCGGGGACGGTCGCGTCCTCGGCGAGCGACTCGCGCGGGTAGAGCGCGAGCCACGCCCCTTCGAGGGTGAAAAACGCGATGTCGCTGTCCGGGTCGCGGTCGCGGAGCGGTAAGCCGAGGCCGTCGCGGTAGAACCGAATCGACTCGTCGAGGTCCGAAACACCGAGCGTCACGACCGTGATTCGCGGGTCCATCCGAGAGACGCGTCGCCGGAGGGGATAAATCGAGACGGCCGACTGCTCGACCGGAGTTGCCAAAAAATCCGAATCGGCTACTCGGCGGTCACTTCTCGTTGAACTGCGGCCGGGAGTTGAACGGCGCGAACGTCCCCGCGGGGTTGTTCACGTGAACCCACGCGTGAAGGCCCCAGTGGCCGCCGGCGAAGCCCCACATGCCGTCGTCGCCGTCGCCGTGGAACAGGTCCGGGAACGGGCCGGTGTACTCCGGTGGCTCGTCGAACAGATACTCGGCCGCGCCGAGGATGAGTTCCTCCTTGCCGTTGCCCTCGTTTCTCCCGTAGACGAGCGCGGCGGGCTTCGTGATATCGACCTCGTCGTCGTCGTTCTCGATGATGTAGTGGTGGTTCACGTAGTGGTAGCCCATGCCCGGCACGAACGGACTGCCGAGGACGTAGCCGTCCGCGATGGCCTTCCGTACGTCGGCGTACTTCGAGGTGGCCGCCCGGACCGACGCGAGTTCGCGCTGGAGCGCCCCGC
>NZ_JPES01000015.1:0-70903 GCF_000730175.1 Haloferax sp. ATB1
CGGCCGAGGGGTGGCCGGCGGGAACGTCAACCTCGCCGCGGGTCGCGTCGCTGTCGGGGCCGGAGAGCCAACTCGTCAGCCGGCCGCCGCCGCCCTGCTCCGCGCGGAAGCCGGACCACTCAAAGAGCAACTTCACGAACACGAACCCCGCGAGCGCGACCGTCGCGCCCCCGAGAGCGACGACGAACAGGAAACACGCGAGGAACATCGCCTGCCGGGCGGGAATTTCGACGAGGGCGTACGGCGAGCGCTCCGCGTATCGGTCGCCGCGGAGGAGCGTGGCGACCGTCTCACCGACCTGCCCGACGACGAGCGCGGCGACGCTAACGACCGCCTCCGGTCGGGCGAGCACGTCGAGCACCGAGACGACCTCCGAGAGCGGCGCGAGGAGGAAGACGCCGACCCACGCGCCGCCGCTGACGACGGCGGTCGCAAACGGGACGTTACGCGGGTACACCGGCGGCAGACACTCGTGAACGGTGACGCTCCCGCGCTTGTTGACGAGGTCGTTGTCGGACAGGCTGAAGACGCCGCCCTCGCGGGACGAAGTCGGTGGCCGGCCGGCGAACAGCGCTTTCACGCCCGAAAGCGGGAACAGCAACAGCAGTTCGAGGACGTAGACCGCGAGAAGCGTCCCTGGGTTCCAGCCGAACCACAGCACGCCGGCGAGCGGGAGGAGATTCGCCGAGAGCACCGGGAGGAATCCGATGCCGGCGGGGAGAGACGAAGTCGGAACGTCGCCGTACCGTGGAGGGGCCATCGAGTGCGTCGTTTCGCACATCCAGTCATATAGCTGATGGAAATCGCTCTCGAATCGCCCCGACGGCCCGTGACTACTCGGGGAGCGATTCGTAGTCGGCGACCGTGAGTGCCTGGCCGAAGAGCATCAGTCCGATTCCGGTGATGCCAGCCGGGACCGAGAGGGAGAGCAGCAGCGAGAAACTGAGCGCGCCGATGCCGCCCCCGAGCGCCCCCCGCTTTCGGTCGCTCCAGCGTTGGTTTCCGAATCGGAAGAGTCGCTTCCACCCGTCGCGGTGGCGGAGGACGAGCGCGGTGGTCGCCGCGTACAGTGGAGCGATTGCCACGGGAAGGGACCCCGGCGTGTTGGCGACCGAGACGGTCACACCGGCGACGACGAGGCCGACGACGAGCGAGACGAGATATCGAAGCGAGGAACGCACGCGTTCTGGATAGTTCGCTGACAGTATCAACGCTTGGTTTCCAGTCGCGGAAGCGCGGTTCCGACCGCCCGACGCGAGTCAGACTACCTAACTGTCCCGAGCGAAATGTCTCTCTATCAACAATGCTCACACCCAGCGAGAAGCGGCGAGCGAAGGTAGCGGTCCTGATGGCGGTCAACGCCGTCCCGCTCGTCGGCGTGCTCGCGCTTGACTGGTCGCTCGTGGCGCTCTTGTCTGTCTACTGGGTCGAACTCGGGGCGTGCGTCGTTGGTGCCGCGGTGAAGGCGCTGTTCGCGGAGGGCAAGCCGACCTACGACGCAAACGGCTTTTCGTGGCTCGTGTTCGGTGCCCTGTCCGAAAAGCGCGGGCGCGTCGGACTGCCCGGGCTCCCGCTGTCGATTCAGGTCGCGAACCTCCCGGCCATCCTGATGACCCTCGCCGTCGGAAGTGTGGGGTGGGCCCTCTTCGGTGCAATCGGAGTCGGCGGCGTCGGGGAGACCACGGGCGCGACGATGACTGACGCCGAAACGCTCTCGGTCGGCTTGGGAGTCGTCGCCGTCGTCTTCGGTCGCGCCGTCGACGTGGGCCGCTATCTCATCGGCGGAGCCTACGCGTCGGTCCCGCCGCAGCAGCCGCTTCGGTCGGCCCTCGTGTCCGCCGCGGGCACCGGTTCGGCGCTCCTCATCGGCGGCGGATTCGTCATCGCGGGTGCTCCCGCTCCGTTCGTGCTGGCGTTCGTCCTCGCGGTGAAACTGCTCGCCGATATCGTCGACGTCTACCGCGACCAATTGGAGGCGTTCGACGAGCGCACGTCGGTCGAACTCGGACTCGCTCCCGACACCCCCGAGTGGGAGCGAATCGAGAGCTCACGGAACGGTTCCGATACCGTCCGACCGAAGGCCGTGGCCGTCGTCGTGGGCGGGGTCGCCCGCGGGCTCAGCTCTCCGCTCGCGCTCGTACTGGGCGGGGGGCTGACGCTGGTCGGCCTGCTCAGCACCGCGACGACCGACAGCGTCGCGGTCGAACTACTCGGTGGGGCGGTGGCCGTCGCTGGGGTGTTCACCGCGCTGGGCGTCTTCGACTGGTCGTTCCGGTATCTGGCGATGGAGTACCGCATCGGCGACGAAGGCGTCGGGGATGGGAAACTCGTCGGCTACGACCGACTGCTCGGACCGCAATGGCGACTCCCCCGCGAGGCGCGCGCCGAGATGGAGCGCACTCGAACCGTCACCGACCGGCTGTTCGGAACCGAGACGCTCCGGGTGGAACGCGACGACCGGCTCTATCGGCTCCCGCACCTCCCGCCGGACGCCGTCGAAGTCGGCGGGCGGTCGGCGGCAGCGGCCGCGGGCGTGGGTGGAACGACGGGCGCGTGATTCGAACGGTCGACGAATCACCAGCTGACGAACGGGAGGTCGGGCGCGTCCAGTGCGACGAACTCCGAGACGAACTCGTTCGCCGGCGATTCGTATATCTCTCGGGGCGTCCCGACCTGTTCGACGCGACCCTCGTTCAGCACCGCGACGCGGTCGCACATCACCATCGCCTCCTCTTGGTCGTGGGTGACGTAGAGGCCGGTGACGTCCAACTCGGCGAGGAGCGCGCCGATTTCGGTCCGCAGGCGCGCCTTCAGTTGGGCGTCGAGCCCCGTCATCGGCTCGTCCAACAGGAGGATGTTCGGCTCGATAGCGAGCGCGCGCGCCAGCCCGACGCGCTGTTGTTGGCCGCCCGAGAGGGTCGTCGGGTCGCGGCCGCCCATCTCGCCGATATCGAGCATTTCGAGCAACTCTCGGGCCCGCGCCCGTCGCTCGTGCTTCCCGACGCCCCGCATCTTCAGCCCGAACGCGACGTTCTCGGCGACGGTCATGTTGTCGAACAGGGCGTACTCTTGGAACACCAACCCGACGTTGCGGTTCTCCGGGGGGACGTTCGTCACGTCCTCGCCGTCGAACCTGACCGTCCCGTCGGTCGGCGTCTCGAAGCCGGCGACGGTTCGCAGCGTCGTCGTCTTCCCGCATCCCGAGGGACCGAGCACGCCTAGAATCTCGCCGTCCGAGACGGTGAGCGAAACGCCGTCCAGCGCCGTCGTGTCGTCGTAGTCCTTTCGGACCGCATCTAGTGTCACGTCTGCCATTAGCTACCTCTGCTGTCGAATCCGCGGCGACCGACCCGCTGTAGGAGGAGGGTGACCGCGACGATGATGAAAAAGAACATCGACACGGCGGCCGCCGCCTTGGTGAACGAACTGTTCGAGATGTGTCGCTGCAAGAAGAGCGCGAGCGGCTGGGTGCCTTTCGCCCAGACGATGTACGAGAAGTTGAACTCCGCGGCCGCGAGCGCCCAACAGATGATGGCTCCCGAGACGATGCCCGAGCGGGCGTTCGGTACGATGACCGTCAGGAACGTCCGCGGCCACGACGCGCCCAGCGAGCGGGCCGATTCCTCCAGTTGTTGGAGCGGCATCGACTCGAACTCGCTTTGGACTGCCATCACCATGAACGGCGCTTTCAGGAGCGAGTAGCCGACGATGAGCCAAAGCTCGTCGCCGAGAGGTCCGGATACGCCCGGAGGAACGCGACGCCCAAGATGACGCCCGGTACGAGCGGGAGCACCGAGACGGCGTTGACCCACTCTTTCCCCGGGAACTCGTAGCGAGCGACCGCGTACGCGATGGGGACGCCGACGACGAGGTTGATGAGGACGCCGCCGAGCGCCAGCCCGATGCTGAACGCCAACTCCGCCGGGACCAACACCGTCAGCGTCTCGCCGCCGAGCGGGAGCCTGAACAGGGGGCTCCATCCCATGCTGCGCTGTGAGCCAATCGTGTCCGCGAGCCCCAGCACCGCCCGCCAGTTCTCGAAGGTGACGAACCCGGAGGGGAGGACGCCGGTCCAACTCGTGGCGAACGAGGCGACGACGGTGAGGACGATGGGCGCGATGAGGAACGCGGCCGTCGCGAACAGGGCCAGCGCCACGGCAGACCGCCCGAACCGACGCGAGAGGGACGGGGACGGCCTCATATGCCGACCTCCGCGCTGGTGTACCGAAGTCCGAGGACGGTGAACAGGAACGTGAACGCGAAGTAGACGGTCGCCATCGCGCCGGCGACCTGCACGTCGTAGCCGACGCCGAGTTCCCGCGAGAGTTGGAACGTCCAGACGACGAGCGTCTGGATGACGACGAGCGTCCCGAAAATCGCCAGTCCCGTCCGGAACGTGAGAATCAGCGCGCCGGTGATTCCCGGTCGAATCTGCGGGAGCGTGACGTGCCGGAACGTCTCGAACGGCGTCGCGCCGAGCGCCTGGGCGGCCTCCTCGGCGGCCGAGTCGACCTCGGCGTACGTCCCGCGGAGGATGAGCGTCGCGCGCGGCACCATCGAGTACACGAAGGCGACGAACAGCCCCGGAACGCTCACCGCAAAGGCGAGGTCGGTGGGTCGACTCCCGGTGAGAGCGGCCGCGAGCGCCGTGACGACGCCGTTGTTCCCGAACAGCACCAGAATCATGAACGCGGCGACGATGCCGGGGAGACTGATGGGAAACGAGACGAGCGTGACGAGGAGGTCCTCGCCGGGCAGGTCGTACTTTTCGAGGGCGTGCGCGATGGGGACGGCGAGTCCGACCGAGACGAGCGTCGTCCCGGTGGTCAGCCACAGAGAGTCGAACGCCACCTGTCGGTAGTAGGGGTCGCCGAACAGCGTCGCGTAGGCGTCGAGCGAGAACCCGACCGACCGGTACTGGGCCGTCGAGACGCTGATGCGAACGACTTCGGAGAGCGGATACAGCCCCGCGACGAGCAACAGCACGGCAAACGGCGCGCACAGCGCGACGATGCGGCGGTACTCGCGCTCTCGTTCGGTGACGGGGTTCGCGACGGTCTCGAACGCGCCGACGACTCGCGTCGCGAGCGCCCGGAGCGTCGAGAGCGGACTGTTCTCGGCGTGTCGGTCGGACATCCTCAGATGTTCGCGCCGCGCGTTATCTCTCGGATGATGTCCTCCTGTTTCTCGACCAACTGACCGTAGTCGACTTGGAACTCCGTCCGGTCGTACTCGGCCGGGTCGATGAACTCGTCGGGAAGCTCCAGCTCCGAGGAGCGAATCGGCCTGACGTAGGCGTCGAGGAACTGCTGTTGGCCCTCCAGCGAGAGGACGTAGTCCATGAACAGTTTGCCCGCCGCCGGATTCGGCGCGCCCTCCAAGAGCGCGTAGCCGTACGGCATGTTGAGCGCGCCCTTGTTCCCGTTTTCGCCGCCCAAGAGCGCGACGCCGACGTTCTCCTCCGCGACCTCGTCGTTGTTGTACTTGAGGTCGAGCCCGGAGTAGTCGTACCGGATGAACGTCGCGTACTCGCCGCGGGAGAACTGCGCGAGGAAGTTGTCGGTGAACTCCGCGCCGCCCTCCTGAATCCGCTCGTAGTAGTCGATGACGGGCTGGAGGTCGTCCATGCTGCCGCCGCGGGCGTTGTTGACCGACAACGCCGCCGCGAGCCCGACCGCCGCCTGCGGGGTCTGGAGCGCGAGGTCCTGCATGATTTCGGGCTGGAGCAGGTCCTCCCACGTGGTCGGCTCGTCGAGGCCGCGTTCCTCGTAGATGTCCTTCCGGTAGGTCACGGCGGTCGTCACCCGGCGGGTCGCCGTAACGTGGCCGTCGTCGGTCTTGAGCGAGTCAGGCACCTTGTCCCACCCCTGTGGCTTGTACGCCTGCGTGAAGCCCTCGTTCCGGGCGACGATGCCGTAGGTGTAGCCGCCGTTGTATCCGGAGTGGGTCATGTTGTTCGAGTGGGAGCGCATGTGCTGGAGCGCCTCGCCCGACGAGCGGTCGTCGTCGTGGACGGCCACGCCGTAGGAATCCTCGAACGACTGCATCAGCGACGGCCAGTTCATCCACCCGGACTGGACGCAGTAGAAGTACAGCATATCGGGGAACGCGGTGGCCTCGATGTTCGTCTGGAAGTCCTGATAGCCGACCTCGTACGTCTCCGCGTCGCCGCCACCGGAACCCGTCGAGGCGGCGTCACTCTCGGAACTGCTCGTCGTCAGACAGCCGGCGAGACCCGCCACCGCCGCGGCAGAACCCCCGATGAAACTTCGCCTGGTTGATACCATCGCCCGAGAAACATGACTGTCTGCTAAAGGGAATTGCTATGAGCCTAACGTAGCCGTTTCGATCGCTGAGACGGTCACATAGCGCTATTTGGGGGACAATAGAGACGGACGTTCTGTCGAATCCCGCGTGATTTCGGTCTCCGACACGCCCCCACCTCGCCGAGGTCGATGGCGACGCCACCGAGTTCTCGACGGGAGCACTCCTCGGTTACTCCCGCGAGAGAACCGCGTAGCCGACCGTCACCGGGAGCGCGAACACGACGTGGCCGAACACGCTCCACAGTTTCTCGGGCATCGCGAGGTCGGGGAACGCGGGCGCGAAGGGATACTGCACCGCCGCTAACCACAGCGGCATCAGAAGAACTGACAGGACGAGCGTCGTCCCCACGCCGACAGCGACGGCGAACAGGACCGCACCGCGCAGGGACGCCGCCAGTCGCTCGAGCGGCCGCCACTGCACCGCGGCGACGTACGCGAGCGCGAGCACAACGCCGTGGAACTGGTGAATCGCCCAGCCCAGCACGATGTCGGGTCCGGCGAAGCCGTACATCCTCGGAAGCGCGAGCGCGAGAAGCGGTTCGGGATTCCCGTACTGCATCATCAACCCGAGCGGGACGCTCCCGAGGAACCCGGTGAGTATCGCGGCGAGCCATTGCGCGGGCGGCACGTCTCGAATCGCGACCCGAATTCGGGTTCGTCGGCGTCGCCAGTCGTTCCGCGTCCGCGTGGCGTCTTCGTTCATTGAACGACTATTCGTAGACGGGAGTATAATTCTACTGAGTGAGCACTTACTTGGAAACAGAGGACCGAACTCGTCGTGGCGAACGATTACTCGACTGGCCCACCCGGAGAACACTCGGAGCGACAGCCTCCGTTACGCGTCTGTCTGCCCGAGGCTTCGTTCGACGGCCCGCTCGGCGTGGAGCGCCGTCGTGTCGAACAGTGGCACACCCGGTCGGTCAGTCTGTTCGACGAGGAGTTCGATTTCCGTGCACCCGAGGACGATACTCTCGGCACCCCGCTCGACCAGGCTGTCGATGGCTTCCAGATAGAACGCACGAGACGACTCGCGGACCTCGCCCTTGGTCAACTCCTCGAAGATGATTCGGTCGAGTTCGTCGAAACGCGACCTGTCCGGGAGGATAACGTCGATGCCGCGTGCTTCGAATCGCTCCCGGTAAAACGCGCCGTCCATCGTGGCCCGGGTCCCCAAGATACCGACTGCGTCCAGTCCCTTGGCGTGAATCGCGTCCGCGGCCGGGTCGACGATGTGGACGAACGGAACCGACAGCGCCGCCTCGATGCGCGGGGCGACCCTGTGCATCGTGTTCGTCGCCATGACGACGAAGTCCGCGCCGCCCGCTTCGAGGTCAGTCGCGGCACCGGCGAGGTACTCCCCCGCGTCGTCCCACTGCTCGGTTCTGATAAAGCGCTCGACGGTGCCGAAGTCGACGCTCCGAATCAGGAGTTCCGCCGCGTGATGGCCGCCGCGAGCGTCGTTGATGCCCTCGTCGATGAGTCGGTAGTACTCCACCGTCGATTGACTGCTCATACCGCCGAGAATGCCGACCGTTCGTCGTTCGCCGCCGCCCGCGTCGTCTCCGTTCATGTTGAGTGAACAACCACTCGTTCACGAGGATAAATATCGCTCGGCGGGCGTCCAGAACTCGCGCTAGTTCTTGAACGCGCCCGCAATGAGAAGCGGGAAGACGAGCGTCGCCTCGGCTTCGATTTGCGTGTAGTTCGTGTCGTGGTCCTTGATTTTCCCCCACGACACGGCTTCGTTCGGGGGCGCGCCCGACAGCGAGCCGTCGCCCTCCATCCCCGTCGAGATGTAGACGACGTAGTCCGCGCCGCCGCGGAAGAGGTTCGTCATGATGGCGTGGTGCTTGGGGACGCCCCCGCCGACGGCGATGAGACCGGTCTCGTCCGCGAGGAGACCGTCTTGGATGAGCGAGTCGTAGTCGTCGAGAATCTCGATGCCGACGTCCTTGTCGTAGCCCTGCCGGTAGTAGTAGAGGAAGTTACCCACTTCGGCGTCGGTGAGCGCCGGGCAGTAGACCGGCACGTCGTTGTCGGCCGCCTGCTTCAACACCGAGTGCTCGTCATCGAGCGTCTCGCCCAGTTCGCGGGCGAAAGCCGTCGGCGTCCGCACCTTCTCCTCCGCGAAGAAGTCATCGAAGAAGTCGTAGAGGTACGCTTCGAGCCAGACGTACCGGTCGGAGGGGACGTAGATGTTGCCGAGGCGGTTGATGCCGCGCTCGCGGAGTTCACCCTCGTCGGCGTCCCACGAGCCCATCTTGAACGGCTTGGCGGTCTTGATGACGTCCTCGGTCAGCGAACCGGACGTCGTGATGAGCACGTCGACGAAGCCCTCGCGAACGAGGTAGGCGACGGCCTCGCGCAGGCCCGACGAGATGATGTTCGAGGTGAACGTCAGATAGACGGTCGCGTCCGCCTCCTGCATCTCCTCGGCGATGTCGATGGCTTCGGCGAGCTGTGTCGCCTGAAAGCCGGTCGTCGCGTACGCGTCGAGGAACTCGTCGAAGTCGAACGCGCCGTCGAAGTCGTACCCCCGAACGTCGGCCGAATCGATGGCCTCGTCGCTTCCGGGGACGACGTGGTCGTGAGTGTCGTCTTCGGTCATCGGATACGGCTCGCACCGGCGCGCTTGAATCAGTTCCGTTCGGTTCCGAAAACAGCCGGACGGCGTGGGACTCGGCACCGACTCACTCGGTGACGGTCATCGGCTCGGGGACGAGTCGACGCCGCCGTCTGACTCCGGGCAGGTGTACCACCACGCCCACGCGACGAGCACGCCCTGAAGCGGCAGTCGAAGCCACAGGGCGGCCTCGGAGGGCTCTCGAAGCGCCGCCGGGACGCCTTCGAGCACGATGTCGCTCGTCGCCATGTAGACGTTCGCGGGGAAGACCGCGACCAGCAGCGCGATGAGCCCCCACGCGGCGATGCGTTGGGTGCGGCGGAAGACGACGCCGACGCCGAGAGCGATTTCGGCGACGCCCGAGACGTAGACGAGCGCAAGCGCCGCAGGGAAGACGGGTGGAACGACCTGCGCGTAGGCGTTCGGCACGACGAAGTGCATCACGCCGGCGAGGACGTAGAGCGCGCCCATCGCGTATCGGAGCGGCGTCTTGAATCGGGTGAGTCGTTCGGCGACCATCTCGACTCGACGTTGGACCGGCGGTCAAAGACGCTGTCGGCGTCGCGTCGGCGAAGCGACAGTCGGTACTGAGCCGGGAGCCGGGACCACCACATTCGAAAATCAATATCTGTATAGTAATAATGTAAGATTCCTACCATAGTTGTCACCAAATCCGAAGACTGTCGTTGTGAGAGTACGACTCCACTCAGACGTGTATCCCGGCTGACCGCGACGGACGCGAGACGTTTGCAACTGAACCCGCCCCAGTCGTCGCAACCGCTCTCTTCAGCAGTTTCACACGTTCGGACGAGAGAGTATCCGTAACGGTCGTCGCGAAAAACTGTGCTCCCGAGTGCGAGTAACCCGTCGACGCTGCTCGCATCTAAAAACGCACTCTTGCGCCATGATTAATCCGTTTTCCGGGGATACGGTCGAGTGAGCCGAACTCGCAGTCGTGGTGCGAGAACGCAGTCAAAACGGCTCGGTTATCTCGCGAGTGACGGCACGCTCGGTGCCTGATCTCGAGATAGAACTGGTGTGTTAGAAATATAAATATTCAGTTAGATTTTAGTATCTATTTCTGATATTTCTCTGCCGGAGTCGAGCTGTCGGGGGACTGTCGACGGGCGAAGCGAACTACAGACAGTACGGTTCGATATATATCGCTACTAGCAATTGACTTGTAGGTGTTGTAGAGAACGTGGGCTATGTCCGCAGATGGACGACAGACAGCGGTGTTCGCAGAGACATTGATAGAGGGCTGTGAGAACATCCCGGCAGACCCGGCTCCGGGCGACTACGTCGTGGTCGACGTGACCCACTTCTCGGCGACCGTGGCCGAACTGCTCGCGCTCGGCGCGGAGTACGTCCACGTGACCGACGAGCGCGGCGACGAACCGGCGTATCAGGAGGACCACCCCGAGTGTCTCATCGGCGGCGGCAAGACCGACGACTACGAGCCGAACCCCGGCTACGACTTCTTCAACTCGCCGAGCTACGTCCAGCGACTGGACCTCGACGGGCGGCCGACCGCGATGACCTCCACGAACGGCGGGCGCGCAGTCTCGACGCTCCGCGAGCGCGGCGGCCCCGATGTCGAGGTGTTCGTTGGCGGCTACACGAACGCCGCAGCGGTCGCGGACCTGCTCGAAGACCGTGGGCGACCGGTCACTATCGTCGCCAGCGGGTCGAGCGGCCAGCCGACACCCGACGACACCCTCGGCGCGGCGCTCATCGACGAGTGCCTTCACGGCGACGGCCTCACCGACCGCGACCGCGAGCGGTACGCGCGTCTCCTCGTGACGGCGAAGGGACCGAGATACGAGCAGAAACACGAGATTCGGCGGCGCGACCTCCACGAGTTCGAGACGGCAATCGACTCTCGGTCGGTCGTACCCGTCCTCCGTGGCGACCGCCTCGTTCCCGCGAGCCGGGTCGATGTCTGAGGCGACGCCCGTCCAGCGACCGCGGTTCGGCGCGTCGATGGACATCCGCTACGCCGACGAAGTCGCCTCGTTCGCCGAGTTCCTCCGCAGATTCGACCTGAATCACGTCGAACTCCGCGCGGGGTATCTGGACGTTCGGGCGGGCGAGCGAGACGCCGAGCGCCTGCGAGCGGTCGCCGAGGAGTTCGACGTGAGCTACACGGTCCACGGTCCCCACCTCGATGTCGCGCCCGGGAACGTCAACGAGCGACTTCGAGAGGCCACGGTCGCGGCGACGCGAGACGCCATCGAACTTGCCGCGGCAATCGATGCCGGCGGCGTCATCGTCCACGGAGGGACGGTTCGGACCCGCTATCCGGACCACGTCCGCGAGCACACCCGAGAGCAGGCGGTCCAGACGCTCCGCGAGTGCGCCGAGTTCGCCGCCGAAGCGGGCGTTCCGGTCTGTCTCGAAAACCAGCGCGACAAACCGGGAACGCGTCGTCACACCGCGACTCCGGACCGACTCGCGGCGTTCCTCGACGACGTCGGCGTCGGCGACGAGTTCCTGAAACTGACGCTCGACGTGGGCCACGCGAAGGCGACGGGCGTCGACTACCGACAATTCGTCGAGCGATTCGGCGACCGCATTCAGGTCGCGCACCTCCACGACAACGACGGCACCGAAGACGCGCACGAACCGCTTCCGTCGTTTCGGTCGGTCGCCGCGGACATCGACGCTCCGTACAACGTCTTGGAGATGAAGTCCCGCGCGGACGTCGAGCGCTGCGTGGGCGCGACCGAGGCCTGACGGTCGGCGTCACCGTCATCGTCGCCGCCGCTCGGTTCTTTTTTCGACACGGACAGTCGCATTCAGTAGCATCCGAATCGTTTCGCGAGCGCCGCGAGGGCGGCATCCGGAGCGCAATATACCGGCGCGAGTTCTATGTACGTCCACCGATTGCTCCACAGAGTATAGTCGGATATACAGTCGTACGCTGTGCTCATACCAACGATTAAACAACTTGCTTAACCACCACCACCCGGATGGTGACAACGTCCAGCAACTCGAGTAGTGCGTTCAGTTTCGACCATAGGGACATGATGGCGTTCATCCTCGTCATGTCGCTACACGGTCTGCAGAGTATGATTACGGAACTCCTTCCGGAGTTCTCGATAGGCGGGTTAGGCGTCTCTATCGGACCGTTCTGGTTCGTTGCGATGTCGGTCGTCCTTCTGTTCCGCTCGTTTTGGGCCTGTCTCGCGATTCCGGTCGGCGGCATCGTCTTCGGAGAGATTCTCATCGGCGACTTCAGCGCCCTCGGGGCGGTCGAGGGGCTCATCGTCGTCACGCTGTCGTGGTTCTTCGTGATGTCGCTCATCACGGACCCGAAAGACGTCAAACAAATCGCGGCGCTGGGCTTCCTCGCGAAGGCGATGGAGGAGACCGCGGCGTGGTTCATCGACGTCGGGAAGTTCTACGTCGGCGTCGAAGAGCTCGAAGCGATTTCGTGGCTCCCCGAGACCGTGTGGGCCACCGAGGGAATCGGTGCCCTGCTGCAGATTATCATCGCCGGCGTCGTCTTCGGCGCGATTCCGACGCTGTTCCTCTACCCGCGACTCCGCGGAAAAATCGAGCCGCTGCTCGGAATGAGTCCCGTCGAGGGCCGCGACGGTCCGATGTTCACGCGGACGTCTCTGAAGCGACTCATCGCGTGGGTGGCGCTGATTCCCGTCGCGTTCGCGTTCGAGACGCTGAGCGAGACCAGCGGCGGGCTCATCACGTTCACGCCGGAGTTCGTCGAAACGTACGGCCAAGCGTTCCTGTTCGTGCCGATTGCCATCGCGGCGGTCATCTCGTTCGGGCTCGTCGCCTACCGCCAGCGCAAGGTCGACGGCCTACAGGACTGAACCCCATCTCTTTGTTTTTTATGAGCAGCAACAACATCGTCGTCGAGAACCTGACGTTTCAGTACCCCGGCGGCAACGAGGCGGTATTGCGCGACGCGAGCGTGACGATAGAGCCGGGCGAGTTCACGGCCGTCGTCGGTGGCAACGGAAGCGGAAAGACGACCCTGTGTAAGACGTTCAACGGCCTCATCCCGCACTTCTTCGAGGGGACGTTCGACGGGCGAGTCACCGTCGCCGGCACCGACACCCGCGAGTCGGACGTCGCCGAACTCTCGAAGACGGTCGGCTACGTCTTCCAGGACTTCGAGAACCAACTCGTTCAGGAGACGGTCCGCGACGACGTGGAGTTCGCACCGCTCAACCACGGGCTCGACGACTACGCCGAGCGGGCGACCCGCGCGCTCGAAACCCTCGGTCTCGACCACCTCGAAGACCGGTTCATCTGGGAACTGAGCGGCGGCCAGCAACACCTCGTCGCGCTCGCGGGGGTGCTCGCGATGGACCCCGAGTTCATCTTCGTCGACGAGCCCGCCGCACAGCTCGACCCCCGAAACGCCCGCGAGACGTACGAACAGCTCCGACGACTCAACGAGGAGCGGGACAAGACGATAATCGTCATCGAACACCACTCCGAGTTCATCGCCGACTACTGCGACGAGATGGTGCTCGTCTCCGACGGCGGAGTCGCCTGGAAGGAACCGGTCGAGGTCGGACTCAACAGACTCGACGACCTGCTCGCCCACGACATCCACCCGCCGCAGGTCACACAAATCGCTGACGGCCTGCCGACCGAGGCGGGCACTTTGCCCAGCGGTCGGTATCCCGTGACCGTCGACGAGGCGGCGACGGCGTTTCAGCCCGCCACGACGCACGAATCGCGGGCCGCGGTCGACGGCGGCGCGGTGGCGACAGCCGACGCAGGCACCGCCCAGTCTCCCAATTCCGAACGGAACGCCCTAGTCACGATGCGCGGTGTCGGTCACGGCTATCCCACGCTTCGGGAGGGGTACAACCACGTCCTCGATGGGCTGGACCTCGAACTGTACGCGGGCGACCGGGTCGCGCTCGTCGGAGCCAACGGCTCCGGGAAGTCGACGCTGTTGCGGTTGATGACGGGGTTGGAGTCACCGGACCAAGGGGAGGAGTGACGGTCCTCGGCCGCGACACGAGCGAGACGCTTCCCGAGCAGTTGGCCGACGACACCGTCTACATCCACCAGAACCCCGAGGAGATGTTCGTCGAGGACACCGTCCGCAAGGACGTCGCCTACTACCTCGAAAACCGCGACGCCCCGAACGTGGACGAACGCGTCGACGAGATTCTCGCGTATCTGGACCTCGAACACCTCGCCGACCGCGACGGTCGCCTGATGAGCCTCGGCCAACAGCGCCGCGCGTCGCTCGGAATCGGTCTCGCGACCGACCCGACGGTCGTCCTCCTGGACGAACCCACGGGCAGTCTCGACCTCCAGAGCCGCCGCGAGGTGACCGGAATGCTCCGAAAGGCGGAGAGCCGCGTCGAGACCGTCGTCGTCGCCTCGCACGACCTGCAACTGGTCGCGGCGTGGGCCAACCGCGTCCTCGTCATGGGCGAGGGCGAGGTGCTCGCGGACGCGCCGCCGGCGGCGGTGTTCTCCGACCCGGACCTCCTCGCCGAAACCGACCTGCGACGGCCGCAGGTGGTCGAACTGAGCCAGCGACTCGGGCTGGAATCGCCCGCCCTCAGCACCGACGCGATGTGCGAGACGCTGGCTCGTTCGTTCGACGGTGGGCTCGCAGACGGCGGTGTCGGCGACGTGGGTGGCGACGCCGAGCCGAACGGAGGGGCGCGATGAGGTACGTCGACGCGCTCACCGACATCTCTGTCGCCGACGTCAAGGTCGACTTGATGCGGACCGCCTACGACAACGAGGACGCGCTGTTGAACAGCTTTGACCCGCGGGTCGTCTTGCTGTGGACCGTGCTGTTCATGATTATCCCGTGGCTGTTCTACGACACGCTCCCGCTGGCTATCCTGCTCGCGGCGGCCTTCGCGCTCGCCGCGCTCTCGCAGGTCAGCAAATACCTGCTCGCGTTGCTCCTGTTCGGACAAGTCACCAACGTCGGCTTCTTCGTGGTGTTAGTCCCGCTCATCGGCGGGGCGATGCGAGCGGTGGATCACTTGGGTGACAACGCCGGTCGGGTCGTCGAAGGCGTCACGACCGGCGATGTGAGCGCGTTCGCCGAGACCGGCACGATCGTCGCGGCCGCGGTCGGCCGAGGCGTCCACACCGCCACGACCAGCCAAGAGGTCGGTATCGACGCCGCCGGGGCGCTCGTCCCGTTCTTCCTCAAGCTCACGATTATCTCGGTCATCAGCCTCGCCGTCTTCTCGGCGATGAGCCCGCAGAAACTCAGCAAGGGGATGTTGCGTCTGGGCGTCCCCCGACAGCTCACGTTCGCAATCGCGTACGGCTACCGGATGATGCCGCTCCTCGTCGAGGAGTACCACGCGCTGATCAACTCGTTCCGCCTTCGAAGTAAGGTCCCCGAGAAACAAGGACTGTTCAGGTGGCGCTACTTCTACTACCTGCTGACGCTCTCGGTCAAGGCGTTTTATCCGCTGATTTTCAACGTGGCGAAGCGCTCGCGGGTCACCGTGGAAGCGATGGAGACGAAGGGGTTCTCGCGCTCGCTGGGCGACGAACGGAGCCAAGCCCTCCGGACCGAGGGCATGATGGTTCGGACCCGAGACGTCACCTTCGTCTTCGGGTCGCTGCTGTTCGTCGCCGCGGTCTGGGCGTTCACCTGACCGGGGCTCGGTACCTTGCGGACGATACTCAGCGTCGCAGCCACTTCGTCGGTCGTCGTCAGAAGTGAATCCCGTCGAGATGGGTATATCACCGCCGAATCGACGTACACAGCGGAGTTACACGGGTAGGCCTGTTATCGACGGACGCCGAACGTCGGGCGGGAAACTCGCTCGACGGTTCGGCGTTCGGCTGAGCCGACCGAACAGGAGTTATACGGCTCGACCCGATTGGCGTGTATGGCTATCGCCGCGGAGATTTTCCTGTCGTCGGAGGCGCTCCCGCTCGTCGAGTTGGCTCGGGCGCTTCCGAACCGGGAAATATCGCTCTCGCAGATGATCCGGTTGGAGGGCACCCGGTACCTCTTTATGGTGACACCGTCCGCCCGACCGACGCGCCGCGCGGATGAAGTCTGACGCGGGCGCGTAGTCTCGACCGGGCCTTCCCCCAAGCACGGGAGTCGCTACCTCAGGGTAATCAAGCGCTCCGCGGCGGCGACCGGGGTCCGGAACGCGACTGAATAGCTGGTCTGAGCGCCCCGCCCACACTGTCTGTGCGTACCGACGCCACGACACGAATGCGTTAGTTATCCAATGATACTCTCCGTGAAGTAGTTGCTATTGTGATTCCTCCACTATATACTTCGTCGGCGAACGACGTTTTAGTATTCGAGAGCTGAGTGGAGTAATGATTATATAATCGATTTTTGGTCACTTCCCTACAAAATATGCGAGCACCGCGATATTCTTCCGGCATTTTTTTCACCATCTATCATTTGAGCTCAGCGACAGTTTCGAATCAGCCGGTACTATCTCACTAGATGAGAAAATCACTACAATTCTAAGTAGAGTGTTGTGACTGATATATGCTATACTATCGGCGTAGGTTCGAGTGTCGGGCTCTGCGGACACGCTGTTCGGCGGCCCGTGGCAGGAACGACGGCGGGCGAACCGAGAGGCAGGTTGAAATGACCGACCGCTCCGGTCGATATATCGAATGCCGCGATACCGAAGGGAGTAGCCGGTCGCCACCGCAGTTTCGAAGGACGGGAAACCAGCCGATGCTCCGCCGGCACGTCGATTACTGGTCGCTTTTCGTCCCCTCAACTGAGTCGGTGACCTCGTCGACTGCCGAACTGTCGTTGGCGGCTCCGCCCGTCAGGAGCGACTCGGTCGGCGCGCTCGTCTCTGGTCTCCCTTCGGAGGACTCCCCGGAGAGGCCCGGTGTCGCGACGAGGGGGCGCTCCGGATGGAGTAGCCACGGGAAGACCATCCGTCCGAACTCGAACGTCACGACGAACAGCAACGGGGCCAAGAAGATGCCGTACCAGCCGAAAAGCAGTGGACCGACGGTGTACGCGAGCATCACCGCTCCGACGTGGAGGGTTCGCCCGCTGACGTACGGACGGAGCACCTGGTCCGGGATGTAGTCCACGATGACGAACGAGACGAGGAGGAAGACGACGGGGAACCAGAGCGCTTCCGGGTCCAGCCAGAGCGCGCGTCCGAGGAGGTAGGCGGCGACCGGCCAGGTCACGAGTTTGATGCCGATGACCGGAACGAGGCTCGCGATGCCGACGAGCAGACCGAGGAAGGCCGCCTGGGGAATCCCGACGCTGAGGGGTGCAAAGAGGTTGAGAACCGTGTACACCACCGCCGCGAGGACCCCGGTCAACAGCGCGTTCAGGATGTTGCCGAAGTAGACGTTGTGGAGGTCGCTGTCGACCGCCGTGAAGTACGTGTCCAGTACCCCGCCGTCTTCGATGAAGTTGGCCCGCGCCCAGCGGGCGAGGCGATAGTCGTCCCGCAGGAGATAGAAGACGAAGATGAGGACGATAAAGCCGTGAATCCCCGCGTTGAACACCACGCCGAGCCAGGAGAGAGCGACTCCGACTACCTCACCGAGGACCGACCCGAATTGGAGGTCGGCGAGTCGACTCGGGTCGGCGACCACGTCGTCGACGAACTGCCCCGTCTCGGCGACGAGCGCGGTGAAGTCGAAATAGGGCTGCAGGAGTATCTCGAAGTCGTCGAAGGCGTCCGATTCGAGCAGTTCGTTCAGCGACCCCGCGAGAATCGCGAACGCCCAGCCGACCACGAAGAGCAGCGGGAGTGCCACCGTCACCAACGTCACGGCGACGGCGACGGTCCGCGATTCGATGCGAGCGTTGATGCGTCTGAATATCGGACGCGTGACGTAGTACACGAACAGGCCGATGACGACGGTCCCGACGAACCGCCAGCCGAGGTAGATGAGCTCAAAGACGAGGGCGATGGCGACGAACCAGAGAGCCACACGCGCCCGTTCGAACGAGAGCGACCGGAGCGCCGCCGCGAGTCGCTCCAGCGGTGAGTCGTCCGTCGGTGCCGACGCCGTCGAGTCGCGGGTGGGTTCTTCCGGCATGAGTGTGTGAGCGGGCGCTTACCCGCGGAATACACGTCATACGACGCGTGTCCGACAGATAGCTCTTTCCGCGGCGATGAGGGGCCGTACGTCACCGATGCGAGACACGCCCGTCGGGACACCAGCGAGGCGGCGCTCGGGCGTGACAGCCGGGGGGATAGCCGAGAGTCATCGGTTCGGGGCCGCGTGGACGCTCCGAGTCGGCCCGAACGCGGTCTCTCGCGGTTGTTCGGAACGTCAGGCATTACAGAATTAAGTATGTAATGGAAAGTACGTTTTCGTCTACATTTATTTCGGGACACCGGCCTGCTCTGCTTCGCAAACTACCGGAGGGAGCGAGGCCGGACGGTGTGTCAACTGACGAGAACAGCGCAGAAATTGGAGGGTACACGCAGGTCGAGCGCCGCGGGGGCCTCAGACACCCGTATCGGGACGGGTCACCGACGGCGACGACGCGACATCGGTCGTTCTAGCGCCGTTCCCGACGACAATCATCGACAGGCCGGTCGCGAGGAGGTTGACGCCGAATAACAGTCCGAGCGCCCACGCGGCGGTCGCGGGGAACCCCACGAAGAGGAGTCCGGCGAGAGCTAACGAGAGCGCGCCGCTCACCGCGGACCAGACCCAACCCCGATCGCTCCGGAGCGACCACGCGAAGTACAGGAGGACGACGCCCTCGACCGCGAAGTACGAGACGATGAGGAGCGTCAGGGTCGCCAGCGTAAGGACGGGATTGACCAGCATCACGAGGCCGGCGACGAGGAAGACGACGGCGAGGACGATTTCGCCGAGCGCGCCCTTCCAGCCGGGTGCCGAGAAGGCGTGTGCGACGTGGGCGAACCCGGCGACTGCGAGCGCGGCACCGAAGAACAGTCCGACGCTCAGCGAGGAAAGCAGGGGAAAGAGCAACGCGCCGAACCCCAAGACTGCGAGCAGGCCGCCGACGACCATCAGCGTCCGGCCCTCGTTCTGGAGCGCGTTCGATAGCGATACCTCGGACGTGGCGGGCATCTCCGACTCCGCCTGCGTGTCAGTGCTCATAGCGACAAGTTGGTGTACGACGGACCGGACAATAAAGGGAAAGCGCACTGGTCGTGAAACTCCGCGTCCGAAGAATGGCGCGGTTCGCTCCGAATTCGCGCTGAGAGATCGACGCGCGTTTCGTAGCCGTCGCCGCGACGACCGGAGAGCAGACCCCCGTCGGAGCCGGACGCGACGTGTCCGAGGCGGCGCTCGGGGGTTCGACCTGTCGGCGGCGAACAAGGATTAAGTCGGCTGCCGCTGTACTCGTGTCGAGAGCGTCGCCGTACTCCCGGTGGAGACTGGCGGCGCAACAGCACGACTATGAGCCACGAGAGTTCACCGCAGACGGACGCGCCGACTGACCCACCACGCGAGGAGATGGTATGGGTTCCCGGCGGGACCTTCACCATGGGTTCGGACGACCACTACCCCGAGGAGGGACCGACTCGTCGGGTCGAAGTCGACGGAGTCTGGATGGACAGAACGCCGGTGACGACCGCGGAGTTTCGCGAGTTCGTCGAGGACACCGGCTACGTCACGCTGGCGGAGCGAGACCCCGACCCGGCGGACTACCCGGGCGCGGACACGGAGATGCTGGTTCCCGGCTCCGCTGTGTTCGTCCAACCCGACCGGCCGGTCAGCCTCAGAGAGCCGAGTAACTGGTGGGCGTACGTCCCCGGGGCGAACTGGCGACAGCCGCTCGGACCGGACGGCGACGAGACGGACCGCTCGAACCACCCGGTGGTCCACGTCGCACACGAGGACGCCGCGGCCTACGCCGAGTGGGCGGACAAGCGACTCCCGACGGAGGCCGAACACGAGCGGGCGTCGCGCGGCGGGCTCGAAGCAAGAGAGTTCGCGTGGGGCGACGAGTTCATGCCGGACGGGAACCCGATGGCCAACACGTGGCAGGGGACGTTCCCCTACGAGAACACGGAGGCGGACGGATACGTCCGCACGTCGCCGGTCGGCGCGTTCCCCGCGAACGGGTACGGTCTCGAAGACATCATCGGGAACGTGTGGGAGTGGACGGACGACTGGTTCCGCGCCCGAACCGGCGGCGAGACGCCCGCGTGCTGTGCGCCGAAGAACCCCCGCGGCGGAACCAGAGCCCAGAGCGTCGACCCGCGGGACCCGAGTCGGATACCGCGGAAAGTGCTGAAAGGCGGGTCCCACCTCTGCGCTCCGAACTACTGCGTTCGGTACCGCCCCGCCGCGCGCTACCCCGAGCCCATCGACACCACGACGACGCACGTCGGGTTCCGCTGTGTCGTCTCCGGTGCCACCGACTGACTACCGACTGACTGCCGACTGACCGCCTCCCGACCGCCACGAACCGACGCGAGAATCTTTATTAATATTCGCAGTGAATAGTCGGTACCGTACGAACCCGCAGAGCGGAGCCACGGACGGACTCCCTCGGTGGTCGGTGCCTACCCATGAGTCAACAGCTACCCGAAGAGTGGTTTGTGAGAGCCGACCGAACGAACGCGGTCATCGCTTGGATGCTCGTCGCGCTACTCGTCGGAATCTCGGTTCTGAGCGTCCGAAACGGCCTGTTGGTACACGCGACAGTCGCCGGGGTCGCGGCGGTCGTCGCCGTCGTGCCGGCGGTTACCGGCGGGGACTGGACGCGAATCGTCTCTTGGCCCCTCTTGCTCCTCGCGTCGCTGCCACTCGCGGCCGGAGCGGTCCAGCCGTCGTTCTTCCGCGACGTCGTCGTCGGTCTCAGCATCGCCACCCTCGCGATGCTCGTGGTCGTCGCGCTCCAGCTGACGACGACGGTCCGGATGACGCCGGGGTTCGCAATCGTTTTCGTCGTGCTGACGACGCTCGCAACGACGGGATTCTGGACCGTCGGCTCCGCGGCCTCGGCCGCGTATCTCGGGACGAGATTCGTCGAGACCAACGACGAACTCATGGTGATTTTCACCGCGGCGTTGCTCGCGGGCGTCACGGCAGGGCTGGTCTTCCGCTGGTACTTCCGCCGGCAACTCGCCGCGAACCTCGAACGCGGTCCCGACGAGGGGGTGGCGGGATGATTCAAGAACGGGGGTCGAGCGTCTCGCTCACCGCCCAGCGAGCCGTCACTCGCGCGCTGCAGGTTCTGATGCTTCTCATCTTCGCCGTCGGCGTCTCCTACGGGAACTCGGGGGTCGCCGTCAACGCCGCGGTCGGGCTGCTCGTGACGCTCCTCCCGGCGGTCATCGAGCGCAGATACGAGTTCACGATGCACGTCGGAATCGTCCTCTGGATTACCGTCGCGATGTTCCTCCACGCGCTGGGAACGCTCCCGCTTCCCGGCCTCGACTTCCTGAGCGCGTACACGGCGGTCTGGTGGTGGGATCATATGACCCACGCGCTGTCGTCGTCCCTCGTCGCGGGGGCCGCCTACGCCGTGACTCGGACCTTCCAAGTGCGCACGGCGAACATCAACATGCCGCCGAAGTTCATGTTCGCGTACCTCCTCCTGTTCGTCATGGCGTTCGGCGTCCTGTGGGAACTCCTTGAGTTCTACATCAGCGTCGCGGCCCGGGTGTTCGGCACCGCGGAGGTGCTCACGCAGTACGGCCTCGACGATACCGTCCTCGACCTGTGTTACAACACGCTCGGCGGTCTACTGGTCGCCGCCTTCGGGACGGCCCACCTGACCGGTCTCTCCGCGGACCTCGCGGAGAGGCTCGAAGGCAGGTCGCCGAACCGGTGAGCCGAGGTGAGCCGAGAGCCGAGAGCCGAGAGCCGAGACCTGCGTCGGTGCCGTTGGGAGTCGTCAGGGTCGTCAGGGCCGTCGGGTTGCGTTAGGGGCCCTCCGTTCCCTCACCGATGGTTGCGTCGTCGTCCCGCTCGGCATCGAGGCCGACTTGTTCGAGTTGGTGACGCCAGTAGGGGTCCCGACCCGGTCTCGGCCCGGGAGTCCCTTCGTCGGCGAGGGCGCGGTCGATGTCCGCTTCGACGTCACGCAACAAGCGGTCGCCGACCTCCTGACTTATCTCTCCTCGCTTGATTGCCCCGCGAATCGCCTCGAACTCCGCGATGAGGATGCGATGGCGCCCGAGTCGTTCCTCGTGTTCTCGAATGTCCGGATACCGCGCGAGGAGGGATTCGACGGCGGCTTCGAGTTCGAGGCGTTCGCGTTTGTACGTCGTGGTGAGGTCATCGAAGACGCTCGTCGGAATGCGGTCCTGTTCGAGCAGTCGCTCCGCGGTATCGAGCGCGGCGTCGACCCCGTGCAGGCGGCCGATGAGCGCCTCGTAGAGCCGTTGCGACGGCCGTTGTCCGCTGATTCCGACGCGGCTGATGACGGCTCCCATCGTCGGCCCGTTGACGAGGAGCGTGAACGCGGCGACGCCGAAAACCAGTGCCGAGAGCTGTTCCGCGAGGGGGCCGGGGAACGCTTCCGCGAATCCGAGAACGAGCGCGATTGAGACCGATGCGTGGATACCGCTCCAGACGAGCACGTGCTGGTAGCCGCGAGGAATCGCGGGGCTCGACCGCCGATTGAGGAGTTCGACGAGCGGGTAGACGACCACCGCCCGCGCGAGAAACACGAAGACGATGGCGGCGGCGATTTGAACACCGTATTCGAGAAGCAGGTCGAAGGGCGTGATAACCCCGAGCGCGACGAAGACGAGCGTGTTGGCGATAAACGCCGCGTACTCCCAGACCGCGCCGACGGTGTAACTCGTCTCGGGGGAAACCGCCGTGCGGCTCAGGCGACTCGCAAGGACGACACCGGCGGTCAGCGTGCCGATGACACCGCTACTGCCGAGAATGTCGAGGAGGATGAAGACGCCGTAGGCGACGAGAAACGAGAGGACAACCGCGATTAGCTCGTCGTCCACCCGCGAGACGAGGGCGTATCCGACGTACCCGGCCGCGGCCCCGACGAGCGCCCCGCCGACGAGCGCGACGACGATACCGAGACCGACGTCGGTGATGAACGCGCCGATAGTGGTGAACTCTCGGACCGTGAGCCCCCGAGACCTCGCCTCGACGAAGACCGCGAGGACCGACGAATAGACCACGATAGAGACGCCGTCGTTCAAGAGGCTCTCACCCTCGACGAGGATGTTGAGTCGCTCGGGAACGCCGAGGTCTTCGAAGATTGCGAGGACCGACACGGGGTCGGTCGGCATGATAATCGCACCGAAGAGGATCGCGACCGCCAGCGAGAACCCGAACGCGAACTGTCCTATGGCGGCGATGAGCGCGATGGAGAACAGCAGTCCGACGACCGCGAGCACCAGTATCGGAACGAGGTTCTCGCGGAACGCCTCGACGTCGATCTCGATTGCGTCGTTGAATATCAGGGCCGGGAGCAGCGCCAGCAGGATGAGGTCCGACGTGAGAGCGACCTCGACGGGCGAACCGAGTACGGAGATGAGTAACCCGGCAAGTAGCAGTCCGGTCGTGTACTGCAGACGGGTGTATCGCACCGTGAGCAGACCGGCGACTGCGGCGACCCCGAACAGGTACAGGAGCGTGAGTAACTGCTCTTCGACCCCGGCCATAGCTCGTGTTATCCGCAAATGTAGATAAAAACTCACTATGGCCTACGCTCGGCAAAGTACGGTTAATCAGACGATTACCGATTGCTGACTGTACAATTGTCAACGAGATAGATTTAATAGTCAACACATCGATGAGTTCGGCGTCATCGGCTGCTGCGCGAACTGTCCGTCCGCGACAGTGACTCGGTACTGATGCAACGACCCGAACCATGTCCCAGCAAGAGTTTCACGGCCGTATCGGCCGCACGTACGACGAATCAGAACCCTGGTGGCCCGAGCCGACCCGAGCATCGGAGACCGCTCCAAACGTCCTCATGGTCGTCCTCGACGATGTCGGATTCGGCCAGTTGGGCTGTTACGGCGGCCTCGCCGACACTCCGAACATCGATAGACTCGCCGAGAACGGCCTCCAGTACAGCAACTTCCACACGACCGCGCTCTGTTCGCCCACGCGTTCGTGTCTCTTGACCGGGCGCAACCACCACTCGAACGCGATGGGCGGTATCACCGAGATATCGACGGGGTTCCCCGGCTATAACGGCCACGTCCCCCACGAGAACGGCTTCCTCTCGGAGGTGCTCGGCCAACAGGGCTACAGCACCTTCGCCGTCGGGAAGTGGCACCTCGCCCCGGCGGAGTCGATGAGCGGGGCCGGCCCGTACGACGGCTGGCCGCTCGGCCGCGGGTTCGAACGCTACTACGGCTTCCTCGGCGGCGACACCGACCAGTACACCCCCTCGCTCGTCTACGACAATCACCAGGTCGACCCCCCAGCGACGGCGGCGGAGGGTTATCACCTCACCGAGGACCTCGCCCAGAGGGCCATCGAGTTCATCGGCGACGCCAAGCAGGTCGACCCCGACAAGCCCTTTTTCACCTACTTCTGTCCCGGCGCGTGTCACGCCCCGCACCAAGTGCCGAGGGAGTGGGCCGACAAGTACGCCGGGGAGTTCGACATGGGGTGGGACGAGGCCCGCGAGCGGATTCTGGAGCGACAAATCGAACTGGGGGTCGTTCCCGAGGGAACCGAGCTCTCGCCCCAGAACCCGGACGTTCGGCGATGGGACACCCTCTCCGACGACGAACAGCGACTCTACGCGCGGATGATGGAGGTGTTCGCGGGCTTCCTCGAACACACCGACGCACAGGTCGGGAAGGTGCTCGACTACCTCGAAGAGCTCGGCGAACTGGAGAACACGCTCGTCGTGACGGTCTCGGACAACGGGGCGAGCGCCGAGGGCGGCCCGACCGGGTCCGTCGACGAGAACCGCTTTTTCAACAACGTCCCGGAGAGCCTCGAAGACAACCTCGAAGCGATGGACGAACTCGGCGGCCCGAACTACTTCAACCACTACCCGTGGGGCTGGACGTGGGCCGGTAACACCCCGTTCCAACGCTGGAAACGCGAGACGCACCGCGGCGGCGCGAGCGACCCGATGGTCGTCTCGTGGCCCGCGGGTATCGACGCGGCGGGCGAGATACGGAGCCAGTTCGTCCACGCCATCGACGTCGTCCCGACGGTTCTGGAACTGCTCGGCGTGGCGGCCCCCGACGAGATACGGGGCATCGCCCAGTCCCCCATCGAAGGGTCGAGTTTCGCGTACACGTTCGACGACCCCGACGCGCCCGAACGGCACACGAGCCAGTACTTCGAGATGTTCGCGTACCGGGCGGTCTACCACGACGGATGGCGGGCCGTTCACCCGTGGCCGCTCGGTGATGAGATCACCGCCGAAGACCTCTCGACCACCTCGCTCGCGGACTCCGACTGGGAGCTGTACCACGTCGCCGAAGACTTCTCGGAGGCCCACGACGTCGCCGCTGACCACCCCGAGAAACTGCTCGAACTCGTCCAGTTGTGGTGGACCGAGGCCGGCAAGTACGACGTCTTGCCGCTCGACGGGCGGAGCGTCCAGCGCTTCGTCGAGGAGCGCCCGGAGCCGGGTCGCCCCCGCGAACAGTACGTCTACTACCCCGGCGGCCAGTACGTCCCGGAGAACGCCGCGGTCAAGGTGCTCAATCGCAGCCACAGCATCACCGCGGACGTGACCATCCCCGAGGGCGGCGCGGAGGGAACCCTCCTCGCCCACGGCTCTCGCTCCGGCGGGTACTCGCTGTACGTCGAAGACGACCGCCTGCACTACGTGTACAACTACGTCGGCGTCGAGGAGTACGACGTCGTCGCCGAGACGCGCGTTCCGGAGGGCGAAGTCAGCCTCCGGATGGAGTTCGAGGCCACCGGCGAGGCGGACCCCGCCGAGGGGAAGGGCGCGCCCGGGACGGTCCGACTCTACTACGACGACGAACAGGTCGGCGAGGGAACGATTCCGCGGACGCTCCCGATAACGATGGGGCTCACCGCGGGGTTGAGCTGTGGCCGCGACGCGCTCAGCACCGTCACCGCGGCGTACCGCGAGCGAGTGCCGTTCGCGTTCACCGGCGACATCGCCCGGGTGACCGTCGACGTCAGCGGAGATGCGTTCGTTCACCCCGAGGCCGAGATGGACCGCATCATGGCACAGGAGTAGCTCGGAGGACCACCGACGATGGCCGTCGTCCTCGAATCACTCGCAACGCTGTCGGTGTTGGTCTTCGTCGTGACCAGCATGCTTGCGATGGGGTTGAGCCTGACGCTCGGCCAGATACTCGACCCGCTGAAGGACGTGGCCGTCGTAGCGAAAGCGCTCGCGGCGAACTTCGTGTTCGTCCCGGTGCTCGGGTACGCACTCGTCGCCGTCGTCCCGATGACCGAGGGACAGGGCATCGGCCTGCTACTGCTTGCGACCGCGGCGGGAGCACCGTTCCTCCCGAAACTCGTCGAGGTGGCGAAGGGGAACGTCGCGTTCGGCGTCGGGGTGATGGTGCTCCTGATGGTGACGACGGTGGCGTACGTCCCGTTGGTGTTACCGCTTTTGCTGCCGGGCGTTCAGGTGAATCCATTCGATATCGCGAACTCGCTGATACTGCTGATGCTCCTCCCGCTCGCCCTCGGACTGGTGGTGAACGCCCGCTACGCCGACCTCGCCGCGAGCGTCCAACCCATCATGGCGCAGACGTCGACCACCGCGCTGGTGTTCCTCGTCGTGCTCATGCTGGTGTTGAACGTCCAGAACCTGCTGGCCGTCCTCGGGACGGGCGTGCTCGTCGCCCTGTTGGCGTTCGTCGCCGGGGCGTTCGCCATCGGCTATCTCCTCGGCGGCGACGCGACCGACCGGAAATCGGTGCTGGGGTTGGGGACGGCACAGCGGAATATCTCCGCCGCGTTAGTCGTCGGGGCGCAGAACTTCCAGGACCCGGACGTGCTGACCGTCCTCCTCGTCGGCGCGCTGGTGATGCTCGCGGCGCTGATGGTTGCGAGCGGCGAACTCGGTAAGCGAACCCCGCGAGAACGGGGCCAATCGGCTCAGACCACGGAGTCTGTCGACGACTGATACGAGCAGAAGCCCACACTGGAACGAACAGTTCGGGGCGACGGTCGCGGAGCGAACGCGGTGTCACGGCGTCTCCCGCCGTCATCACGGTCGCCCAACGACTCGGACACACTCACGACCGAGGCCATCGGTCCGTCCGTATCTCGACGCCGAGCGCGGTCCCCAAGCGGTTCCAATAACAGACGCTCGTCTGATACGTCGTGAGTTTCTACGAGAGAACCACCTCGGACCCGACCGACGATTGCAAGCAGTATTGGATAAAATAATCAATATTGTTTGGTGGAACCGCGACCCGTAGTGTCGTGGTGTCCACGCACTCCGGAACCAACCTCGACGGCTTCGTTACTCTGCCGAGCCTATGGGAAACACGACTTTCGAGGAGAACATGCCGTGTCCCGTTCGGACGGGAGGAACCAACTGTCCGGTTCCGGAACCCGCGGGTGAGATGTCGCGCGAACGCCGAAGGATTTCACACGATATATGCAATACAACCCCGCCCGACGACTTCGGTTCGATCGACGGTAGAGCTCATCCGAGAATATAAATAATATGCCATTTTATCGGGGCGATGGTATCGCGGTGGCGACGCGGGCGAGGGGAAGGACCGCGGTCAGGCCACCAGTTCGCCAGCGTCACGATACCGTCCGAAAATCTCCTCCGCCCATGCGACGGCGTCGGGGTCGTCTGTCGTCGCGGTGGCCGTCAGTGTGCCCCGACCGGCGTCGAAGGCCGTGAGGACGAGGGTGTCGTCGTAACAGGAGAAGTCGACGGCGACGTCGTCGACGACGTACGCGGCGGCGTTATCGTGAGCCAGTACCGTCGCGTGCAGTTCGCCGTGCTGTCGTTCGAGGCGGTCCAGCACCGCTGTCGGAAGCGCCCACTCGAACTCGACGCCGGCCTCGACTCGCTCGACCGTGCGAGCGAGCAGTCCGGGCGAGCCGAAACTCGTCGCGGCGCCACAGATTCGGTCACTGGTATCGGCGATGAGGGTATCGAGATGCTGTTCGACGGCGTAGGGGGCCTCGGGGTCGGCCTCAACGACGGTCGCGTCTGCGAACAGCCGCGTGTTTTCACGCAGTTCCGCCGCGTCGATGCGGGCTAACACCGGCCGGAGGCGTCTGGCACCGTCGACCGCTTCCCGGAACCCATCGACGCAGTCGAGCAGCGTGCTCCCGAGTCCGGTGAGGCGGTACCCGCCGTTGGCCTGTTCGACGAGTCCCCGCCGTTCGAGGTCGGTGGTCGCCCGATAGGCCGTCGTCCGCGAGCAACCGGCACGCTCGGCGATGGTCGAACGGCCGACCGGGCCGTCCCGACAGGCAGCCAACACTGGAGCCCGCTGCAACAGCGTCGTGTCGCGGTCGAGGCCCGAGTAGTCCATATCAGTCGTGTCCGACCGACTCCATATAACGTTTCAGAAACGGGCCGCCGCTTCGGCCTCGAACCGAGAGGTCCCGGTCACTGACGCCGAACGGCGATCACCACGAGCAGTATCGCCAGCAGCGTGCTGACGAGGCCGAACCCGGGGCCGTCGACGTCGGTCGACTGTGGTGACTCCGACGGAGCACCCGTCGTAGACACTCGACTGTTTCCGGACACGTCGGATTCTGAGGCGTTACCCGATCCGCCCGCCTGCGTCGAGGTATCCGAGCCCTCGACGACGACCGTCTCGATTACTGTCGCCGTTCGCCCCGCGTCGTTCGTCACCGCCAACTCGACGGGGTACGTCCCCGGTCGGTCGAGTCGCATCGTCACGGTCTCACCGGACCGACTGCGTCCGTCGACGGACCACTCGTACCTGACGAGGCTCCCGTACGGCGTCGACGACCCGGTCGCGTCGAGTTCGAACGGCTCACCGACAGAGACCGTCGTCGGCATCCCCGACACCGAGGCCTCGGGCGTTCCGACGACAGTCACTGCGAACGGGGAGAACCCGGTCGTCGCGGCGCCGACCGTGACTGTGCGAGCCGTTCGGTTCACGACGCTCGCGTTCGACAGCCGCCAGCGCCCGTCGACGTGGTGCGCGACTCGGACGGCGGACGCGTTCGCGCCCACCGCCCGCAGGTCGGCCCGCGGAATCCGCATGTGAACGGTTGCGGACGCGTTCGCGGCCGATGGCGGCCCGAGTAGCTGGAGTGCGACGAGCGACCGCCCGGGGAGCGCTTCCGGGACGGACTCGCTCGTGGCGAATTCGACCACGGCGAAGTCACCGCGGAGTTCGGTGTCGGGGGCGAATCGAATCCGGGACACGGTCGCGTTCCGCGTGAACGTCACCGAGGCGGGGCTGGAGCCGTCCGTCAGAAGCGACACCCGCTCGGCGTACGTCGGCGTCGCGTCCGCGGGCAAGTCGAACTGGCGTCGAATGTCGGACGCGTCGTCGAACGTCGAGCGGACGCCCTCGTTGGTCTGTCGGACGGTGAGCGTCACCGTCGCCTCGTCCGTCAGACCGGCTTCGTCGCTCACCGCGTAGGTGAACGAGTCCGACCCGGTGAACCCGTCGTTCGGCGTGTACGCGAACGACCCGTTCGGGTCGAGTTCGAGCGCGCCGTTCGAGGGGGCGCTCACGACCGACGCCGAGAGCGCGTCCACCGCGTCTTCGGGGTCGCTATCGTTGGCGAGGAGTCCGCGTTCGGTCGTCACGTCGTACCGCGTCCCCGCGGGGATGGTGTACGAGTCGTCGCTCGCAGCCGGCGGCTCGTTCGAACCGTCCCGCGGTCCGTCGTCGTCGCCGCGGGCGAGCAGGACCGTCACCTCCAGCGTCTCCGTGTCGGTGTTTCCGCCGGCGTCGGCGACGGTCAGGGTGACGGTGTACGTGCCGCGCCCCGCGTAGGTGTGACTCGGCGTCGCACCGGACGCGTTCGGCGACCCGTCGCCGAAGCTCCACCGATAGGACGCGATGCCGACGTTGTCGGTCGACGCCGAGGCGTCGAACGCGACCGGACTGCGCTGGTCCACCGGGTTCGGATCGCTCCCCGGCACGGCGACGGGTGCGGTGGTGTCGACGGTGTAGGTCTCGCCGGTCGCGTAGCTCCCGTCGGCGCTGCCGGACTTCCCGGCTTCGACCAGCGGGTTACCGTCGCTGTCGGTGATGCTGTCGTCGTCGACGAGGTCGAGCCGGAGGTCGCCGTCGCCGGAGACGTCGGCGACGCCGACGGTGTACCGGTCGTCACCTCCGGCGACCGAGATGTCGCCGTCGTCGTTCGCCGCCGTCGCGGTTCCGGTCGTCGTCAGCGCGAAATCGCTCGCGTCGACGCCGGTGACGGGCTCCGAGAACGCCACGGTGAACGTCGCGTTCCCGGCGGCGGTCACCCGCCCGGTCGGACTGGTCCGGGTAATCGATTCGACGGTGGGGTTTGCGATACCCTGCGCTCGCAGTTGGTCGCCCCGGTCGAGCGAACGCAGTATCGGGTAGCCGCCCGTCGCCGCGTCGGTGTCCCCGCGCTCGACGGTCTCCCACGTCCCCGAGAAATCGAGCGCGGTCAGGTTCGTTTCCGCGCTCGCGCCCCGCATCTCGGGGGCGGGGGCGGTGTCGGCCGTCGCGCCGAAGCCGCTGACTTCGGTCACCGTTATCGGGTCCCATCCGTTCCCATCATTCACGCTCGCCTCGTTCGTCGTTCCCACGTCCCAATAGGCCCGCTCCACGGTAACAGGACTAACAGCGGAGCCACCGACAATGCCACCGATTCCCTGCGTCTCGTCGCCGATGCTGAGGGCCCCGGTGGCGTAGGAACGCCGAACCGTTCCCCCGGGGGCCATCTGGTAGGACCCGAGCACCCCACCGACGTACCAGCTTCCGGAAACCGCTCCGGTGGCGTAGGAATCGGTTATCGTTCCGGTGGTGACGCCGACGAGCCCACCAACGGAAGCGCCATCGAAACTTCCCCCCTCTCCGACGACGGCTCTTGCGGCGAAGGAGCGATCGACCGTCCCCCGGTTGTAACCGACCAGTCCGCCAACCCAATCGGTCCCACGAGTTCGCTCCCCGCTCGCGGAGGAGCGACGAAGCGTTCCGTCGTTCCGGCCGACCAGGCCGCCGACCCGCTCGGTCCCGGTGGTCGCACCAGTGGCGTGGGCGTCCTCGATTGTCCCGTCGTTAAATCCGGTGAGCTGTCCGACCCTTCTCGCGCCGGTGACGGAGCCACCCGCGAGACTGACGTTCGTAATCGTTCCTCCCGGCCCGACCTCACTGAACAGACCGACGGAGTACGTCCCCCCTCGGTCGATAGTGAGTCCCGAGACCGCGTGGCCGTTGCCGTCGAAGGTCCCAGCGAATTCGCTGTTCTCGTCCCCGACGGGGTCGAACCCGGCGCCGCCGTTCCAACTGCTCGTCTCGCTCGCGTCGATGTCTTCGGTCAGAACGTAGTTTTCACCCAGTCCGTTCGTCTCGATACACTGGAGTTCGTCCACCGTATCCACCTCGTAGTACGTCTCTCCCGAGACGGTTCGCGTGGTCCACGGGAGGGCGGCACACTCGGATTCAGTCGGTGCATCGACCGCCGCTGCCGCGCCGGAGAACGCAGTGACGCCCGCAACCAGCGCGGATATCAGGAGGAGCGAACTCACGACCGCACGCAATCGCGTCTCGGAGCGACTCACGCTCCGTGCCTCCCGATACCCACGCCCGCTCCGGTACTCGGTCCCCGTCTGTTCACACGCGCTTCCGGTCGGGACCGAACGGAGGCGAGCGCGTTCGACGAACCCATCGAGTTCATTGTCGCGAGGACGGGCAAGGCGAGTTTATACGCACCGATGGGACGTTGTTTCATGGGCGACACAGCGTTTCATCGAACGAACGGGCTACAGGGCGACGGCTGACTCTCGATGACAGGCCGGGATAACGGCAATCGGCGGACCGCCGTCCCGGTCCGTCGTCGATGCCGGGACCGCCGGGAGGTCGCCCCCGAAACGAGTCAGGCCGACTCGAAGACCAGCGCACAGAGTCGTCGCTGGGATTCCCGGAGGTGGTAGGTGAACGTCGCCTGCGAGATATCGAGGACGGCGGCGAGGTCCGTGCCGGTCTGGACGCGCGGGGACTCGAAGTACCCGCTCTCGTAGGCCGTCTGGAGCACTTCGAGTTGCCGGGGCGTGAGGCGGTCTTCGAGGGTCATCCGGAGCGAGGACTGCGTTTCGAGGGGGCGGGTTCGCGTCGTCCGGGCGAGCAGTTCCAGGTCCGGCAGGTCCCGTTGGAGTTCGTCGAGGAACTCGCTGACTGCTCCCGTCTCGGGGAGGTCCGCGACGACCGTGACGGTTCCCGCCTCGACGGCCACCGACCGGACGATTGCGTGCCGGGCGACCGGCACCGACACGAGCAGTTGGTCGGTCAGTCGGGCCCGAAACAGGCTCTCGTCCTCGCGCTCGTCGAGGCAGGTCAGGTCGTCGATGGCGAGAATTCGCTCGCCGGCGGCCGAGAGCGCGTCCGAAGCGATGCCGCTCGCTGTGAAGAACACGAGCAGTTCGTCGGTAGCGGTGCTGGGAACGAGTCCCTCGACGGTGATGTCGCAGTCGGTCTCCCGGGAGAGGCGCGCGAGCGGGGTCTCCGCGTTCCGCGTCCGAAACGTGAGTTCGACGACGCTGTCGGGCCGTCGCGTCGTTTGCGTCTCGGCGGCGTGAATCGTGTGGGCTATCGTCTGACCGAGTTCCGCAATCACCTCCGTCTCGCGGTCGTCCGGTCTCGGCGTCCGACCGTAGACGGTGAGGATACCGTACATCGACCCCTCGTAGACGAGCGGGACGGTGATACACGAGCGCGCGCCGCGTTCGAGGGCCGCTTCGCGCCACGAGGCCACGCGGGCGTCGACGGCGACGTCAGAGACGACCTGAATCTCGTGGGTCCGGTGGGCGGCGACGAGCGGGTCGTCGCCCGACGCGTCTCCCACGGTGACCGTCCGGTCGTCCAGATAGCGACTGTCGATGCCGGACCAAGCCCGCGGCCGCAGCGTGTCCGTCTCCCCGTCGTAGGCGGCGAGCCACGCCGACTCGTAGAGGTCCGAACGGGCCAACTGCTCGCAGACGGCCTCGTCTATCTCCTCGCGGGTGTCGGCCCCCACGAGCACTTGATCGATTCCCCGGATGAGACTGTTGAGTCGGTCGAGGCGCTGCAGTTCGTCGTTCTGCGCCTGCAGTCGGTGCTCGCCCTCGGCGCGGTCCCACGCGGTTTCGAGCGTCGCCCCGAGGGTCTCGGCGAGCCCGACGACCCGTTCGTCGAAGGCGTGCGACTGCAGGGAGCCGACGCAGACGACCCCGTGTCTCCCCAGCGGGAGAAGCAACCGACTCCGCAGGGTCGCCCCGTCACGGGCGGTCCCCTCGGCGAAGAGGTCGTTACTGACGGCGATTTCGTCGCCGACGAACGCCTGCCAGACGTGGTCGGAGATATCGTCGGGGTGCCGGACTGCGTCAGTCTCGCTGCCCGCGTTGAGAGCACTGGTCGCTTCGGTCAGGTCACCGTCCGCCTCGTTGTACCGCCAGAGGGCAGCGTACTCGACATCGAGCACGTCCACCGTGAGGTCTGCCACCCGGACGTAGAGCGTCTCCGTGTCCACGTCTATCAGCTCCCTGCTCGCACCGGTGAGCCGTTCGAGCGCCCGCTGGGTGCGTTTGAGTTCGGAGATGTCGTTGAACAGCACGGCGACTTTGCGCTCGTCCGCGTCGCCGATGCGGAAGGCGTAGACGTTGTACCATCTATCGCCGATGTACTTCGCCTCGTTCTGGAACCGCTCCGGCTCACCCGTTCGGGCGATGCGACCGTAGATTTCGAACCAGTGGTCCTCGTGGTTCGGTTCGAGGTCTCGCATTCGCTCGCCTTCCGCGTCGGTCAGGCCGGTCTGGCTCTCGAAGGCCGGGTTCGTCTCCAAGAAGCGGTAATCGACGGGGTCGTCGTCCTCGTCGAAGATCACCTCGACGATGAAAAAGCCCTCGTCGATGGATTCGAACAGCGTGCGATAGCGCTCCTCGCTCTCGCGGAGGTTCTGCTTGGCGTGGGCGCGTTCGACGGCACCCCACGTCCGCTCGGCCGTCTCCTCGACCATCGCGACCTCGGTGTCGGTCCATTCTCTCGCTGTGGATTCCGTGACCGAGAGGAACGCTTCGAGCGACCCGTCCTTGACGAGCGGGACGCCGACCCACGCGTGTATCTGTGCCCTTCGACACGTCTCCAGCGACGCTTCGCTCAGGGTCGGGGACGTTTCGAGGTCGTCTACGACGAGGGTTTCGCCCGCGCGGAACCCGTCGGTGATGTACTCGCCGTAGGAGTCGAGGCGGTGCTCGCCGGCGAGGGATTCCATATCGTCGCGGTGGTAATCCGCGCGGACGACGTTCGTGTTCTCGTCGTCGAGCACTTCGCCGTACTGGACGCGGTCTGCGCCCAGTTCCTCGCAGAGGACGCGAGCGGCCTCCCGCTGTATCTCGACCGGGTCGGAAATCGAGCGGATCGCGTCGCTCAGCGCGAGCAGGAACTGCTCGCGTCGTTCGCGACGCTTCTGTTCGGTGATGTTCGAGATAGCGCCGTGGAGTTTGCGCGGGGTACCGTCGTCGTCGTATTCGACGGTGCCCCGGGAGACTAGCCACAGGTCGTCGCCTTCCGCGTTTTGAACGCGGAATTCGGTTTCAAAACGGCCCGTCTCGGTAATCGCGTTATCGACGTCCCGCAAGATTCGTTCGGTGTCGTCGTCGTGAACCGATGCGACGAATTCCTCGACGGGAGCGCCTTCGGCGGCCCTATCGGGGTCCACGCCGTAGCACTCAGCCACGTAGGTGTCGCCGATTAAGCGGTCCTCGTCTACGTCCACTGTCCACAGTCCGACCGACCCGGCTTCCGCCGCGACCCGCAACCGGTTGCGGACCTCCTCTAACTCCGCCGTGCGCTCTTTGAGCGCCCTCGTTCGGCGTTCGCGCTCGGTGATGTCCGTCGACGTTCCGAACCACTCGGCGATTTCGCCGTCGTCGTCCAGCACCGGCACGGCGCGGGCGTGTACCCACCCCCGGGTTCCGTCCGCCTGCACCACCTGGTGTTCCAGATCGAACGTGCTCTTGGTTTCGATGGCGTCTTCGATGGCCGCCGTCACCCGCTCCCGTTCGTTTTCGGGGACGTACTCTTCGAGCCACGTTCCCCGCCGCTCCTCCGTGTCGACGACGAAATCCTTGCCGTCGAGGTAGTGCATTTCGGTCCAGTCGGGAGTCATGCGGTAGACGACCTCGGACGTCGACGTGACGAACGCATCCAGTCGGTCCTCGCGCTCTCGCCGTTCGGCTTCGGCCTCCTTGCGCTCGGTGATGTCGATGACGAACTCCACGTACCCGACCCCCTCTACCCGCCGCGATTCGAACAGCCCCCAGAAGCGCGAGCCGTCAGCGCGGTAGTACTGCTTCTCGTAGGGGACGCCGCTCCCGGTCCCGACGGTCTGCTCTACGTGTCGCTCGCTGTCCGGATGGAACTCCTCGGGCGTGAGCTCCCGCCAAGACGTGCCAATCGCCGCCTCGTAGTCGAGGTCGGCCATCTCCAGAAAGGCCCCGTTCGCGTCGCTAATCGTCATCTCCTCTCCCCAGACGACGACACCGACCAACGCGGAGTCGAAGACCGGGTGAGCGCGAATCCGCTTTCTCTCCCCCGGGACCCCACCTGTCGGCGGTCGGTAGCCGCGGGACGCCACCACACGCGGCTGTTCGCGCCGACCTTCTTCGTCCGTAGCACGCCGTCTTCGACGAGCGACGACAGTCGGTTATAGATCGTTCTCGTGGTGCAATCGAACCCCTCGGCGACCTCCGGTGTCGTCACCGGCGTCCCGGGCGGACCGATGTCGTGGACCTTCGCCGTTACGTCGGCGACGGTCGGTGCAGCCGAAGTCATACAGAGGGGTTGTCATTCGTACTACAAATCAGTTCCGTCGATAGAAGATTCACCGCCTCTCGTCGTGCCCGGCGTGTGGAGTACGGGAAACGAGACATCGCTGACACCGATACGACGGCGAACTCTGTTGTCCCCGCGGGGAACGACCGCTGGCTAAAATATTAGATAGTTTGCGGTGGTGCTCTCGATATACTAGTGAGTATCTTTTCACCCGATTCACACAATCTGTAGCGCATGCCGCCTGATAGAGAGGATACCGGGTCGGGTTGGGGATGGGTCGCCCACCGAGACCGAACACCGAGGAAGCGACAACGAACGGGGAAGCCGCCGGCTGCACGCACAGTCACTACAAGAAGGCGACGCTGTTGCCAACCGGCGATTCAGACAGCGGGACGTGTCGCCTTTCAGACGGCGGGGATGCCGACTGCCACCGATCCATGACGCGAGGAGAGAATCGTCGTCAGTCGGATCACGTCGTCGAGTTGATTGCGGTCTCGGACACGCTCGTAAATCCCCACCGAAACCGCGTCCTACACGTGCTCCAGCGTCAGGGTACCCCTATCTCACTCGATACGCTGGCGACCGAGGTCAAGTGGGCAAGTGAACGCGGAGCAGATTCCGCGGAGCAAATTCCGTCGAGAGAAAAGTATACGCGACAACTGCACCACGTGCATCTGCCGAAACTGGACAGTTCGGAACTGATTCAGTACGATTCGACCGACCGAATCGTCGTCTCACTAGACGAAGAACGTCTCGACCACCTTCTGAACGTGGGACAACAGATGCTCGCATCACTTGAGGAGGGCCGCGAGTGACACGTGACACGCTGGTTCCGCGCGGGTCCGACGTACGCCACAGCCACCTTTTCGGGGGGACTAGCTGAGCGAGAGACGTATCCGAACGAGCGGTCTTCGCCCGCCGATTCGAGCCTCGAATCGCGCGAGACGTTCGCGACGTTTCTTCGTCTCGGAGTGCTGCGTTACTTTTAATTGAATTGAAGTTAAGATAACACGGCTAGCTGTGTCATGACTGTGATGCGTTCTCGGCCTCTCTCACGCCCCGAACTCGGAGGGTGAGAAATCATCGAAAGAGGGGAACGCGCGGAACGTCGGGCGGCGTAGTCGCCCGTCGAGAGACGGGTCGGAGCACAACTGCTTTGGAGAGTGAGAGAGTGGACCCCGGTATGCGAACTGGAGTCATCATCGCCGGGGGATACTCGACGCGGTTCGGCGAGGGGGACAAGGCGGTCGCATCGCTCGCGGGGACTCCCCTCATCCGCCGCGTCGCCGACCGGATGGCCGGCGTAATCGACACCCTCGTCGTCAACTGCCGACCGGAACAGACCGCTGCACTCCGAACCGCGCTCGACGGCTACGACCACCCAGTGACGGTTGCGGAAGACGCGGAGTGTGACGAGGGACCGATGGCGGGAATCATGACGGGCCTGCGGGCCGTAGAGACGGAGTACGCGTTCGTCGCCGCCTGCGACATGCCCTTTCTCGAATCCGCGCTCATCGACCGGCTGTTCGACCGGGCGGCCGGCCACGACGCCGCCGTGCCGCGAGTCGGTGACGGCTGGTTCCAACCGACTCACGCGGTGTACCGAGCCTCGGCGATGGCCGACGCGTGCGAACTCGCGCTGGCCGAGGGGAACCACAAGATCATCGAGCCGCTGTTCGCGCTCGACTACGTCGTCCTCGGGGAGGACGAGGTGTGCGAGTACGCGAGCCTCGACACCTTCGAGAACATCAACACCCCCGAAGAGTTCGCCCACGCGGCGGAACGGTTGGGCTAGCGCTCCACGGTGGCCACGACGGGCTCGGACGCCGTCAACCGCGTCAGAGCGACGCGCGGAACGTCGGACCGAGCGAGGATGTCCGAAGCAACCTCTCGCGCGACCGCTTCGAGCGCCGAATCGTCAACTTTGTTCAGCACGGGAATCACCGTCGCGCCGTCGGGGACGTCCGCGAGGCCGCCGCGCTCGCTCGTGAGCACCGTTGCGACGTCGGACGGGCGAATCGCGTCGCCGGGGTCGAGACCGGTGAGGGCGGCGACCCGTTCGGGGCGGTGAACGGTATCGTCAGCGAGCGGTTCTCCGACCGCGTGGACGCTGGCGATTGGGAGGACGGTGTCGGCAGTCGCCGGGAGCTGGGGTTCGCGGTCGCCCGGAGCTTTGAATTCGCGCATCCGAGCGCCGTCGGCCTTCACGAGCACGGCGTCGGCGGCGTCGGATGCCCCGATGTCGTCGACCACGTCGGGGTCGTACCCCCGGTAACGGTCGTCGCGGTCGCGGTCGGGGACGACGCCCACCGGCCAGTCCGTCACGCGCTGGAGCGCGGCGACCGGAGCGTCGGTCACGAGCACGTCGTCGACGTGCTGGTCGAAGATCGGGATGCGAACCGTCGCCGTCACGACGGCGCGGTCGAGTTGACGCGCCAACGCGTACAGCGTGGATTTCTTCCCGCCCGCGCCGACGACGCAGACCACGCCGCTTCGAGCGCAGAGCGCATCGCGAAGCTTCATATTCGTCCCACGACGGCCAGCGATTAAAGTGACACGGGGTGGGGTTCGTCAGCCGCGAGTGGGCGGTCGAGGACCCGCGGACAGTTGGTTCGCCCGTATCGGTCGCCGACCGGGCGTTCGGGCGGTGTTCAATCGCGGAGCGCGTGCAGGTCGGCGGCGAGTTCGGTGAGGTCGAGGCGGTCGATGGTCTGTGCCGTCGGCACGCCATCGGCGGTCCAGCCGCGGCGGCTGTAGTACGCGTCGAGCATCGAGTCGAAGTCGTCGCGGTCGACGACTGCACCGGCGCGCGGGCCCCTCTCAAGCGGCTCTTGGAGCGTGGCCGGCAATGCGTCGTCAGCGCGCGAGATTCCCTCACGGACGTTGAACAGGCGCGTCACGTTCCAAATCCGTTCACCGACCGTGGCGAGTTCCCCGGCGGGTTCGAGACCGACCGATTCGAGCCACGCTCGTCCGAGGTCGTCGAGCGCGTCGCCGAAAAAGTCGTCGGCGATGAGACTCCAGAGTACCGACCGCCGGTCCTGCTCGCGAACGACCGCCTCCGCGGTCCGGTCGGCTCCCCACTCTCCGTCGAACGCCTCGCGTTCGATGGGTCGCGCCCGTCGATGGCAGGCCCCGCGGTCGCTGGTCGCGTACGCCAGCGCCATGCTCTGCGCGCCGCGCGGGTCGTAGGCCGGTAGCTCCATCGACTTGACCGTGGGGACGAGCTCTCTCCCGCCGTACCGCGACGCCGCGGCATCGACCCCGTCCGCGAGCGCGTCGCCGAGGTCCGTCGCACGGTTCGCAACCTCCCGTAAGAGGGCGCGCGCTCCGTCGGCGTCACCGAACGACAGTGGACGGTCGAGGACGCCGGCGGCGTCGGCGTTGATGGTCCACGCGACCGCGCTGCCGGCGCTGATGAGGTCCATCCCGAGCCGGTCACAGGTCTGTCCCAACTCGGCGACGGCGTCGAAGTCGTGGATGTCGAGTCCGGCCCCGAGCGTCATCGCGGTGGCGCCCCGCGGCACGTGGTCGCCCTCGTCCGTCGGTACGCGAAATCCCCCCGGTGCCTCCGTGTCGGCGTACTCGCGACCGACGGCGCTGTCTTCGACCGCAGTGATTCCCAGTTCGTCCGTCTGTTCGAGGTGTCCATCGCGCCAGCCTCGCGTCGAGAGCGCGCCGATTTCGTTCGCGAAATCGATGGTCTCGACGGTTCCACTCGCCCGGAGCCAGCGTCCGGTGGAACTCTCCCGGTACTTCGCGGCGTAGGCCTCCCGAAGGTCGTCGAACCCCTCGGGTGGCTCTCCCCGCGCGACGACCGCCTTCAGTCGCTTCGAACCCATGACCGCTCCCGCGCCCCCTCGACCAGCGTGGTGCTCGCCTTCGTCCGAGGCGATAGTGGCGTAGGCGATATGGTGTTCTCCCGCCGGGCCGATGCACGCGACCGACGCGTCGGGGAACGCTCGCGCCGTTTCGACCGTGTCGGCCCCCCACGTCTCGGCAGGAGCAATCGTGGCGTCCCCGCCTTCGATGACGAGGGTGACGGGGTCGGACGCGACACCCGTCACGAGCAGACCCATATGCGGCCCGAGCGCGCCGGCCAGCGAGTCGGGGAACTCGCCGCCCGCATAGGAATCGAGAAAACAGCCCGTGAGCGGGGATTTCGTGATAGCGGCGTATCTCGACTCGCCCGGGAGATACCCCGACAGCGGGCCGAGCATGAACAGAAGCGCGTTTTCGTCACCCAGCGGGTCCACGCCGGCGTCGAGTTCGTCGTAGAGATAGCGGGCACCCAGCCCTTTTCCGCCGACGTACCGCCGTCGCCACTCATCAGGAATCGGCGTACTCTCGACCGAACCGGAAGACAGGTCGACCGCGAGGAGTCGGTCGGGGACGGGGGGGACCATCAGATCATCCGTCAGGACCGGCGACCAAAAAAGATGATGCCGTCGTGCCACAGCGGGCGAGCGAGTTCGGTGGCGCGAACGTGTCCAACAACGCCGAGAGTTCGATTCGCGGAAGTCGGCCGACGCGAACGGCCGCGAAACCCGACCTATCAGTAATGGAAGAAGATGAGTTTTCGAACGGAGGTCCGGTGTGAGGGGTTCTACACTCGGGTCGAGCGAGGCGACCCAGCATTGATTACAGCCACCCGCGAGTCGACACACAGCATCGACATGTCCACGGCTGAAACTCCGATTACGGTCATCAGCGGGCCCCTCGGCGCGGGCAAAACGACGTTGGTCAATCGACTCCTGAACGACCCCGGCGGGAGGGAGATAGCCGTCGTCGTCAACGACATGGGCGAACTGAACGTCGACGCCGAGTTAGTCGCCTCCGAGGCGGACGACGGGCTAATCGACCTCTCGAACGGCTGTATCTGCTGCCGATTGCGGGACGACCTCGTGACCGAAGTGACGCGGTTGGCCGAAATGCGTTCGTTCGACTACCTTCTCATCGAGGCCTCCGGAATCAGCGAACCGCTCCCGATTGCGCGGGTGCTGACGCGCGAGTCGGAGGAGGGAGGTCTGCCGGAGCAGTTCCGGTTGGACACCACGGTCTCGGTCATCGACGCCTACGGGTTTTGGAAGGCGTTCGACCCGGCGGAATCGCTCCCGGACGCCGCCCCCGACCCGGAGCGTCCGTTGACGGAGGTTCTCGTCGAGCAGGTCGAGTTCTGTGACGTGCTGTTGCTGAACAAGTGCGACATGGTCCCCGACGACGCGCTGGACGCCGTCGAAGCCGAGATTCGAGAACTCCAGCCCCGTGCGACCATCCACCGGACGACACACAGCGAAGTCGAGTCGGGGCGAGTTCTCGATACGGGACGGTTCGATTTCGACGCTGCGAAACACCACCAAGGCTGGAAACGCGCGCTCACGGGCGACGATGGCGAGGCGAACGGCAACCACGACCACGGCCGCGACAGCGGACGCGCCCACGACGAGGACGTCTCGGCGGCGACGGCCCACGGCGTCGAGTCCTTCGTCTACCGGCGGGACCGCCCGTTCCATCCGCACCGACTCGATGACTGGCTCGACGACTGGCGGGGGAACGTCGTCCGCGCGAAGGGGTTCGCGTGGGTCGCGAGTCGTCCCGAGACGGTGCTCGGCGTGAGTCAGGCGGGGCCGTCGGTACAGGCCGGCCCCATCGGTCAGTGGGGAGACGATGACCCCGAAACGCGACTCGTGTTCATCGGCCGCGACCTCGACGAGGCGGCACTGAGCGGAGAACTCGACGAGTGTCTGGCGACGACGGACGAGCGGGCGGCGTCGTATCCCGACGACCCGTTCCCCCGGGAGTCCGCCTGATTAGGCCGCGCCGAGGTCGACCTCGTCTCGGAGTTCGTCCCACGACTCGTGGAAGCCGTAGGTCGACTCCGACTCACCGCCGACCGCCGTCTGGTAAACCTCGTCGTACTCCAACAGCTGGGTCCAGCCGTCGTGGTACCGGTAGCTACAGTACTGGCACATAGACCGAACTACCGGGGTGACCGTCAAAGGAGTACCGGTGAAAATCAGAGGGGGAAGCGACGGTTACCGTTAGGGTTCCAGCAGAACCTTCGTGACGCCCTCCTCGCGGTTGTCGAACTTCTCGTACATCTCGGGCGCGTCTTCGAGGTCGACGCGGTGGGAAACGACCCAACTCGGGTCGGCTCGGCCCTCGATTATCATGTCTCGGAGCTTTCGGTTGTACTCCTTGACGTTACACTGGCCGGTGCCGAGCGCCTGCCCTTTCTCGAACAGGAGACCGAAGTCGATGCCGAGACGTCCCTGCGCGGCCATCTCGTCGGGAGCGCCGGGGTCGTCGGGGACGTAGAGACCCGGGATACCGAGTTCGCCGGTCGGACGGACCGTCCGAATGAGGTTGTTGATGACGACGGCCGGGTTCTCCCGGGCGGGGTCGTACGCGCTGTCGGCTTCCTTGTCGGGGTCGATGGCCTGATAGCCCACCGCGTCGACGCCCTTGTCGACGCCGCCGCCGTGAATCTCTTTGATCTGTTCGACGGGGTCGCCCTCCTCGAAGTTGATGGGCGTGGCGTCGCAGTGTTCCTCGGCGAGCGCGAGGCGACTGGGGACGCGGTCGACGACGTAAATCTCGGCCGCGCCCTTGAGCTTGGCGCTGTAGGCGGCCATCAGGCCGACCGGACCGGCCCCGTAGATAGCGACGGAGTCACCGGATTCGAGATTGGCGAGTTCCGTGCCGTGCCAGCCGTCGGGAAGATGTCCGCGAGGAGCGAGAACGAGTCCTCGTGCTCCCGTCCGTCCGGCAGTTTGAGCGCGTTGAAATCGGCGTACGGAATGCGGAGCTTCTCGGCCTGACCCCCCTGATACGGCCCCATGGCGACGTAGCCGTACGCTCCCCCGGCGAATCCCGGATTGACGTTGGTACAGAAGCCGGTGTAGCCGTTCTCACAGTTCTCGCAGAAGCCGCAGGCGACGTTGAACGGCGCGACGACGCGGTCGCCGACTTCGAGGCCGCTGACGGCCTCGCCGACCTCCTCGACGATACCCATGTTCTCGTGGCCGAACACGATTCCCGGTTCCGCCGCCGTCCGACCCTCGTACATGTGCAGGTCGGACCCGCAGATGCAGGTCGTCGTGATGTCGATAACGACGTCGTTCGGATGTTCAATCTGCGGCTCTTCGACCGCTTCGACTGCGACCTCTCGTTCGCCTTTGTAGACGACTGCGTCCATTGACATTGTTCGGGCTCCGCTCGGTCTCTGCGGACGGATGCCATTTATAGCTCGGGTGCGAATGTCTTTCACGGCTCTCGGCACTTCAACGCTTAAATATCGTTGGTGGGTGCTTCATCGTGTCACGTTCGTTACCATTCGTGTTTTCTGCGTGGGTGTCGGCAGGGCCGAGACACCCGCGAGGCTCCGAAGTTCGAGACGAGGAGTGCCGACGTGCAAGCCGAGTGACGCCACGGAATGGCAGATGGCACACATATCGTGAGACCGGTTCGTCCCGGACGTGGATTTAATACGGCCTGTTCGAAACGGCCGGCTATGAAGCGCACGATTAGCACTTCGGACGCACCGGCGGCCGTTGGCGCGTACAGTCAGGCGACGACGAACGGCGACCTCGTCCTCACTGCGGGCCAACTGCCGCTCACGCCCGACGGGGAGCTACTCGACGACGCCTCTGTCGGCGACCAGACGAAGCGGTGTCTCGAAAACGTGGAAGCGATTCTCGTCTCGGAGGGCGGCTCCCTCGACGACGTGCTCAAAACGACCGTCTTCCTCGACGACATCGACGACTTCGAGGAGTTCAACGAGGTGTACAGCGAGTTCTTCGACGAGGAACCGCCGGCGCGTAGCGCGGTCGAGGTCGGGAACGTGCCGAAAGGGGCGGCGATAGAAATCGAAGCGATAGCGGCGACCGAATAGGTTCGCGGACCCGAGCGGACGCATCTGGGCCCGACCCGCGTGAGGATTTTTGAGACGACACTCACCGACGAGAACTCGCGTTCGAGCGGCCGGTGTCGGAGACCGCGGTTACTCCAATCGCATGTTCTCCGCCCGCTCGGCCGCGAGGTCGGTGATCTCCTCGACGTCGCTCTCGGAGCGGTCCGCGAGGACCCGAACCATCATCCCGAGTTGGACGGCCGCCGTCTCGCGTAGCTCCGATGCCTCTTCGGTGTCGTTGGCGAAGTAGTACTCGCGTCGACCGTCGTCGTGGACGAGTCCGGTGTACACAGACAGGACGTCGTCTTCGCGGGTCGCGTCGGCCGCGGTCTCTCGGACGTCGTCGAACCGTGGGTTCGTCATCACCTCGGGGAACAACGCGTCGCCGCATTAGCTCTTTGCTCCGGTCGCTGCCGTCTGGGAGCGCCATCCGCCGCGGCGACTTCGTGCCAATCGCGGTGGGACCGGCTTCGAGTCCGGGGGATTGAACGCCTCGAAGCCGCGCGCCAACGGGACCGGATTGGGATGATTTTTTAACCCCACCGCGTCTTTTTAACCGTGAGAATGAATCGCACAGGCAAGGCGACCCCGTCGCCGACCGTCCGGGTTTCGGGACCCGGGCGAACGGAGCGCGGGGAGCGTGTCTTGAGCAGCGCGCGCGCCGCCGCCGACTCCGTCCCGGTCCTGCGAACGGGACCGACCGGAATCAGCGAGTACGACCCGCTGGTTCTGGCGACCAGAGCGGGGCGGACCGCGTTCTTCCCGGCTCCGGACGCACCGAGAGCCCGGGAAATCGTCGCCGACGTGGAAGATGGGGCGTTACCGACGGACGGTGCCGCGGCGGTCGTCGAGCACGACGCCGAGACGACGACGCTACCGGTGCCGACGAACGGGCCGCTCGCGGTAGGTCGGCGGCGCGTCCTCGGTCCCTGCGGGTGGGTCGACCCGCTGGACCCGGAGGGGTGTCGGTTCCAGTCGCTCGACAAAGACGCGGGTGCTATCGCGGACGCCGGCCTCGTCGGTCGAGGAAGGGGCGACGCCAGCGCTGACGACCCGGTCGCCGAAGCGTGGCGGCGCGCGCGAGAGACAGACGGCGACCCGGTGGTCGTCGTGAACGCGAACGACGCGGACGACAGGCAGTGGGCGGACGAAACGCTCCTCGCCGGGTCGCCGATGTCGGTGCTCGACGGCGTGGCGGCCGTCGCCGAGTACCTCGGGACGACCGACGCGGTCATCTATCTCGCGGAGACCGACACCGAACTCCGAGAACATCTCCGGCGGGCCGTCGACGCCGCCGCGGACGAACTACCGGTCGTTCCGAGAGTCGCCATGGGGCCGGACGAGTACCGCGCCGGCGCACCGACGGCGGCGCTGGAAGCGATTGAGGGTGCGGACCGAATCGAACCCCGTCTCCAGCCACCGTCGCCGGCCGAGTACGGACTCTTCGGTCGCCCCACGGTCATCCATTCGCCGCGGACGTTCGCACAGGTACACCACGCACTCTCGGGTTCCGAGAGTACCGATGAGGACGGGTCCGCCTCGGCGACGCGACTGTTGACTGTCACCGGGGACGTGGCCGCGCCCGCGACGATAGAGGTCGGGTCGGACGCCCGCCTCTCGGCGGTTCGGAACGCCGTCGAACTGGAGGGCTCGTTCAAGATGGCCTGCGTCGGCGGGGTGTTCGGCGGCGTCACCCGGACGTTGGATATCACACCGACCGCGGACGAACTGGCCGCGGCCGGCCTCGGCACGGACGGCGTCGTCGAACTGTTGAACGACGAGCGGTGTCCGGTCGCCACCGCCGGTCAACGAGCGAACTTCGCCTCGGAAGCCAACAGCGGGCGGTGCATGCCGGGTCGGGAGGGAACCGTCCAACTCACCGAACTGGTGCGAGCGGTCTACCGAGGCTCGTACGACCGGGAGAAGATACGCGAACTCGGGCGGGTCATGGCCCGGTCGAGCAACTGCCGAATCGGGGCTCGTGCGCCGCGACCGGTGCTGACCGCGATGGACGAGTTCGAATCGAGTTTCGAAGCACACGCCGACGGCCGCTGTCCCAGCGGAACCTGTACTGACAAACTATGAGTACTGACGACCCACTTCCGGGCGTTCCGGAGATAGACGACCCACAGCACGAGACGTCGGTCACGGCTGAGTTCGAGACCGGGACCGCGAACGACCCGCCCGTCGGAACCGGCGGAGAGAGCCCGACGACGGTCACCGTCAACGGGACCCCGGTCACCGTCCCGCCGGGGTCGACCGTCATCGACGCCATGCAGGCCGTCGACGACGAGGTCGTGAGCGTGGACCCCGGCTCCGACAGCCTCGACGGGGACGCCGACGTTCCGGCGCTCTGTTATTACGACCGCGACGGCGACGCGAGTGACGAAATCGGCCCTCGGAGCGAGTGTCGAACCTGCATGGTCGAGACGGACGAACACGGGGTCGTCCCCTCCTGTTCGTTCCCGGCGACGGACGGGCTGACGGTCGAGACCGATACGTCGGCCGCCGAGGAGTGCCGGAGCGTCAACCTCGACCTCGTCCTCTCCAACCACAATCTGCGCTGTACGACCTGTAACGGGAACGGCCGGTGCGAGCTCCAGGAGACGGCCATCAGCGAGGGGGTCGACCATCCGCGCTACGGCGTGTTCGACGAGCGAAGCGAGTACGAACCGCTCGACGACAGCTCCTCGTTCATCCAAATCGACCGCAACAAGTGCATCCTCTGTAACCGGTGCGTCGAGGGCTGTAACGACGTTCAGGTCGAAGGCGTGCTCCGTATCGAGGGGTCCGGTGCGGACACCCGCATCGGTTTCCAGTCCGACGCCGAGACGATGGGGGATTCAGACTGCGTCTCCTGCGGTCACTGCGCCACGGTCTGTCCGACCGGAGCCCTGACCGAGAAGGACATCGGTGGCGCGGGGACGCTCCCGCTCCCGGGGTTCACGCAGCGGAACTCCGTCGGGAACGTCATCGAACACGAGGAGGCGGAGACCATCGACGACACGACGGCACCGAACCGCTCGCCCGCCCCCGGTAGCGCGGGGACCGCCGGTGGCGAAGCCGAGGCGGGACAGGAGGGACGGAGCGGCGTCGCCCGATACATGGCCCAGAGCAAACGCCGAGCGTCCGACTTCCTCGGGGAGTACGGTCGGAAGGCCATGCTCGCGGGCGAACACACCGCCGAGAACCTTGCGGCGCGGACCCTCTCCGAGGGCCGGCTGTTCGACGTCGCGTCGCTCGTCAGCGACTACCGACTGGGCAAGGTCGACAAAGCGGAGACGACCTGCGGGTTCTGCGCGGTCGGCTGTCGGTTCGAGATGTGGGGCAAAGACGGGAACGCCCTCGGCGTCCAGCCCGTCGACGACCCGGACAACGCACCGGCCAACAACTTCTCGACGTGCGTGAAAGGGAAGTTCGGACACGAGTTCGCCAACAGCGAAAACCGGCTCACGAGACCGCTGATTCGAAACGACGACGGCGAGTTCGAGGCGGCGTCGTGGGACGAGGCGCTCGACTACGTCGCCGGCGAACTCCGCGAGATTCAGGACGAACACGGCGTCGACGCGGTCAGTTGCCTCGCATCGTCGAAAGGGAGCAACGAGGAGGCGTACCTCGTCCAGAAGTTCGCGCGGCAGGTGCTCGGCACGAAGAACATCGACAACTGCGCCCGGCTCTGCCACTCGTCGACGGTGGCGGCGCTCCAACAGACGCTCGGCTACGGCGCGATGACGAACCGCATCAACGAGGACATCGGCGAGGCCGACGCCTACCTCATAAGCGGGTCGAACACGACCGAGTCGCATCCGGTGTTGGCGACCCGCATCAAGCAGAACGTCCGCGACGGGGCCGACCTCGTGGTGTTCGACCCCCGGAAAATCGGCATCGCCGAACACGCAGACCAGTACACGAGAACGACGCCCGGCTACGACGTGGCGTGGCTCAACGGCCTCATCCGATACCTCATCGAACACGACCTGCACGACGAGGCGTTCATCGAACGGAATACGAAAGGATTCGAAGACGTCAAACGGAAGGTTCAGGCGTTCACGCCCGATCGAGTCGAGGAACTGGCCGGCGTCTCGCCCGACGAACTGAAGTCGGCCGCCGAGACGCTCGCGGACGCCGAGAACGTTGTCTTCGGCTGGGCGATGGGCATGACCCAATCCAGCCACGGCACGGAGAACCTCCTCGCGATGGCCGACCTCGCGCTCACGCTCGGGCAGGTCGGGAAACCGGGTGCCGGACTGTCGCCCTTCCGGGGCCAGAACAACGTGCAGGGCGGCGGCGGCGACATGGGGACTCTGCCCGGCAGTCTCCCCGGATACCAGGACCCGGCCGACGACGAGGTCGGCGAGAAGTTCGCCGAGGAGTGGGGCGAGCGTCCACCGGCGGAACCCGGTCTCAAAGTGCCGGAGATGCTCGCCGAAGCCCACGAGGGCAATCTCCGCGGGATGTACATCGTCGGGGAGAACCCCGCGCTCTCGGAACCCGACATCCAGCACGCCGGCGAGGCGCTCGATAGCTTGGACTTCCTCGTCGTACAGGACATCTTTATGACGGAGACCGCGGAGCACGCCGACGTGGTGCTGCCGGCGGCGACTTCGCCGGAGAAACACGGTACCTTCACCAACACCGAGCGTCGTGTCCAGCGGGTTCGAGCGTCCGCGGAACCGCCCGGAAAGGCGCGTCAGGACTGGGAGATTACGCAGGAACTGGCGGCCAGACTGGGCTACGAGTGGGGCTACGACCACCCGCGAGAGGTCATGGATGAGATCAGCGACCTAGTTCCCATCTATGGGGGCGTCAGTTACGAGCGTCTCGAATCGGGCGACGAGCACGGACTCCAGTGGCCGTGCTGGGACGACGACCACCCCGGCACGCCGTACCTCTACGACTACGAGGAGGGGAACTTCAACTTCGACGACGGACTCGCCCGCTTCGTGCCGGCGGACGGCGGCCACCCCGGCGAACTCCCCGACGAGGAGTACCCCCTCACGCTCACGTCCGGGCGGGTCCTCTACACTGGCACACCGGACAGATAACCCGGCGCGTCGAGGGTCTCATGAGCCACGTCGGCGAGAGTTTCATCGAGATTAACCCGACGACGGCCGCGGAACTCGGCGTTTCAGACGGCGAGTACGTCAAGGTCGAGTCCCGCCGCGGCGACATCGTCGTCAAGGCGACGGTGACCGACCGCGTCGGCGACGGGACGCTGTTCATCCCGATGCATTTCGCGGCCGGCGCGGTCAACAAACTCACGCAGGAGACGTTCGACCCGCAGGCCGGCATTCCGGAGTACAAGGTGTCGAGCGTGCGCGTCGAACCGCTCGGACCGGACGCCGACCCGGACGTGCTGCGGACTCCGGACGCGGGCGCTGGCAGCGCCGCACGCGGCGACGACTGAGTGCCGCGAACGGTCGGTTCGTCCCCGCCTTCTGCGCGAGTCAGACAGCGCGGTTGTAACTGGGCGTTGCAACTGACCCGACGCGTCGGGGCACAGCGACGAGAACTGCGGGTGGCTCTATGGGGACCGAGGCGAATGCTGACTGGTCCGGATTACCGCGTCTAGTACGTCAGATTAACTATTCGAGAAAATACTAGTTCGCATATGTATTCGAGCGGGCCGGCGTGGGGGTGTCCACCGACTCCGCACAGTTACTACGGATAGTTTAGTCACACACCTCGTCTTGAACGTCAAAAGCACCGCAGACGCCGTATTCGACTCGGAGGGATTCGTAGCCGACGAATCTGCCGTCAGATTCAACGTCTGTTGGAAATGCGGTTTCAATACACTATAGCGCGGGAGAACCGTGACTCTCGACGTTGCGCTGTTCGGGGGTTGGACCGGTCCCCACGACTCGCGTCTGTACGAGAGATGTGAGAGACGACATTGTCCGGAGACGAGTAGACCTCCGAATTAGCCACAGTCCGGGATTCAAGCTCGTGTCTGATAAACGGCGGAGCCGGCGGTTCAGTTCGAATCTTCGTCGACACTCGGTTTCAGACCCGCGGATTCCAGTCGGTCGTTCCCAGTGCCGCGGGGCAAAAGGACACAATCGGACGCAGTAGTATTTTAGATTACCTGCACAGTTCATTCGAATAGCGAACCGGACCTACGCTCGACGGGCGAACGCGATTACGGAGATTCTAACCACTCGTGATAGAATATAACGTATTTGTGAAAACTGATAATTCGTGAGATAGTTCGAAGCGGCGTGCGACCGAGTCGGTCCGACCGCCATTCGCTCGGTCCGGTCCGCGCCGTGACTACTCCTCGATGGCAGAGACGAGCGTGCCGTCGGCATCGAATTCGAGGCGTCGACGTTCGCCGATTTCGACGTCGTCTCGTCCCGCTAAGTCTTCGAGCACGGGTTCGGAAGCCAGCATCGTCCCCGGTTCGAGCGTGTTGGTGATGCGGCCGATGCGCATCTCACTCAGGTCGGGAACGCCGGTCATCGAAGCCGCGAGAACGAACGCCGTCGCATCACAGGGGACGACGAACGGAATCTTCGAGCGTTCGGGTTCGCCGCTCGTGGTGATGTTGACGTACATATCTTCGAAATTGACCGCTTCGACGAGACTTCGGTTGACGTAGTCGGCGAGGCCGATGCCGATTGCGTTGCCGTGCGACTCCGCCGTGACCGAACGGACGTAGATGCGCGTTATCTCCGGCGAGTTCACTTCGGGTTGGTTGTGGAACCAGACCCGGCCGACGACGTTCGTGTCCATCCCCGTCCCGCTGATGTTCTTTCCCAGTTCGTCGACCATCAGGAAGTCCAACTGGTCGACGGGGAGCGACGGGAACAGCTCTTTCGACCGTTCGAGCAGTTCAGACTCCCGTTCGGGAAGCCCCTCGGCGGGGACGCCCTCGATGAAGGCGGCGCGCTCGTGGTCGTTCTCGACGACGGCGATACCGCCGACGATATCGGTCTCGGCGAGCAGTATCTCCGCGCGCTCGGGGATGACCTCGTCGAACCCGCGAGCGATTGCGGCGTTGTGCATGTTCTCGGCTCCGCGGTGCTTCCCGAGGCCGACGACGGCCATCTTACAGAGCCCGGATTCGATCGGACCGCGGTAGTCGGTGTGGAGTTTCACGCGGTTCGCGAGGAGGATTGCATCGGCTTCGAGCGCGTCTCTCGCCGCGTATATCGGCTCGCCGTTCGGGTCTTCGGCGACTCGCTCGACGGCCATCGACGAGCGGATTTCACAGCCCATCGACGCCTCGGTGACGCCGAGCGAGGCCAACGTCTGGACCTGTCCGTCCGCGGTCGCGCCGCCGTGGCTCCCCATCGCGGGCATGATAAACGGGTCGAAGTTCCGGTTTTGGAGTTCCTCGACCACCGCCGCGAGGACGGCCGGCATGTCGTGAATTCCGCGACTTCCGGCCGTAATCGCCACCGACGACCCCGACGGAAGCGTCTCGAACGCCGGTATGTCGTCGAGCGCCTCGACGGCGCTCGCTCGGACGTCGTCTACCTCCGGGGGGTCCGAAACCGAGCGGACGGTCGCGAAGGCCGGAAGGTCGTCTACCGAGGCGTCGTTTACCGCTTCGAGTCGCTCTCGGCTGGGGAGGTCGAGTGTAACCATCTGTGTCTGAGTCCCGTGTTCACTTTTCGTCCATGACCGCGACGACGGGGACGTCCGCGCTCAGGAGGACCGACTGCGTCGTACTTCCGAACAGCGCCTTCCCGACCGCCGTACGCTTTCGCCCGCCGATGACGAGGTACGACGCGTCGAGTCGCTCCGTCTCGCCCAGCAGTTCGTCGACAACCTCGCCGACGAGGCCGCGCGTCTGGACCTGTCCCGGCCGGTCAGTGGTCGCTTTGACGACGGAGCGCGCCACCGATTCGGCGTCGTTCTGACCGTCTTCGACCGTGTACCCCGTCTGGTGGACGTCGTCTCTCTCCTCGAACTCTCTCTGGTTGAGAACGTTGACGACGACGAGTTGGTCGTCGAACGCGTCCGCGAGGTCTTCGCCGATCGTCACGACGCGGTCCGGTTTCTGCTCTCCATCGACTGCTGCCAGTATCGTCATCGTGTGCCATGTTTTCACATGTATACATAAATCTTGACGCCTCGCTCCGAGTCGTGAGAACATATAACTGGCATCGGCGGGAGTACGAGACGATGACAGACGTAGCACGACGGTTCGCTGGTGTACACTGCCCGCTCGTCACGCCGTTCGACGGTGGCGCGGTCGACCACGAGGCGCTCGAAACACTCGTCGGCCACGTCGTCGACGCCGGCGTCGATGGACTCGTCCCCTGTGGAACGACGGGTGAGTTCGCGAGTCTCGACGACGCCGAGTTCCGCGCGGTTCTCTCGACGACGGTCGAGCGGGCCGACGGCACGCCGGTGATGGCGGGCACCGCCGCGACGAGCGTCAAAGCGACTGTCGACCGAATCGACGCCGCGGCCGAGGCCGGTGCAGACGCCGCGCTCATCACGCTTCCGTATTTCCACGGAGCGAACGACCCGGCCGGCGACGTCGCGTTCGTCGAGGCGGTCGCCGACGATGCGGCGCTCCCGCTGTACCTCTACAACATCCCCGCCTGTGTCGGCCGGTCGCTCGACGCGGACGCCGTCGTCGAACTCTCCGGGCGCGACGCTATCCTCGGTCTGAAAGATTCGAGCGGCGATCTGAACTACTTCTCGGAGCTACTCCGACGGACTCCCGAGAGGTTCCAACTGTTCGAAGGGTTCGACAGCCACCTCGTCCCGGGACTCGTGTTGGGCGCGACCGGGGGCGTCAACGCGCTCTCGAACGTGGTCCCCGAAGCGTTCGTCGCCGCCGCGACCGCGGCCGACCGCGGCGACGTCGCCGAGGCGCGCCGAATCCACGAGCGACACATCGCGCCGCTGTTCCAACAGTGCGTCGAACACGGGTTCGCGCCGGCGACGAAAGCGGCCCTCCGCGCCCGCGGCGTCCTCGAAACGGACGAGGTCAGGCCCCCGCTCGTCGGGGTCGACGAGGCTGCCCGCGACGAGATTTCGTCGCTCGTCGAGACGACCGTCGCCGCGTATCGCTGACGGAGCGCACTCGCCGCCTTCGGTTGCCGCGGGCTCGGACCCGAATCGTAGACGATGCGAAATCCGACGGGGATGCCACCCGACGGCGTCGCAGGCGGACGGAAAGATGGTGCGGTGCGACCGAACGACAGGCGCGCCGTCGCAGCGTCAGTCGCCGAGCGTGGTGCTGTGGTCCAGGGCGTCGACGGCCCCGTCGGAGAGGTGGAGCGCGTCGACGCCGGCGACCAGATAGTCGACACCCCAGTCGATGCGGGTCGCCCGCTGGGCGGCGTCGGTCGCGAGGGTTCCGACCGCCACTCCGGCGTCGGCCGCGGCCGCGACGGTGCGGTCGACCGCTTCGAGGAAGTCGTCGTCGTCCCACTCACCGAAACAGCCCATCGACATCGAGAGGTCGACCGGTCCGATGAACACGCCGTCGATTCCGTCGACCGCCGCGATGGCGTCGGCGTTCCCGACCGCGAGCTCGGACTCCAGTTGAACGTACCTCACGACCGTCTCTTCGGCGGCCTCCACGTGCTCGCCGAGCGTGCGCCCGTACCCCGTCGCGCGGCCGAGACCGAGTCCCCGCGTTCCCGCCGGAGGGTAGCGACTGGCGTCGACGACCGCCGCGGCCTGTTCCGGCGTCTCGACCATCGGAACGAGGACGCCGGTCGGGTCGAGGTCGAGCGTCCGTTTCAGCGTCGCGGGGGCGTCGTCCGGCACCCGGACGAGGGTTTCCGTCTCACCCGGTGCCGCGTCGACGGCGCGAATCATGTCCGCTATCGTCTCGTACGACATCGGCGTGTGCTCCGCGTCCAAGACGACGAAGTCGTATCCGACGCCGGCGAGCAGCTCCGCGGTGCTCGGGTGGGGAATCACGGCCCACGTGCCAATCAGTTGGTCCGACGACCGTCCGGCGCGTTTCAACCCATCGTGTTCGACCATGTGACTACTCTCGGGGGTGGCGAAGGTATAGCTTCGCAATACTCGGGAGAGACATCCCCGCCGGGAGAGAGTATGTACGCCGTCACAGGTCGGTCCCGAGCGGTCGGTTCACGCCTCGGTCGAACACGCGTACCCCGCGTCCGCCGCGCTCGCGCGGAGCGACTCGCCCGCACCGACGAGCGCGCTCGCGTCTCCCTCGACGTTCCCCGACTCGACGCGGTCGGTTATCTGCGCGGCGACCCGACACTCCGCGGCGTGCAGGTCGGCTTCGAGCGCGGCGACGCGTTCGCGCTCGCTCGTCGCCGACGCGTCTTCGCGGGCCGCGCTGAGCTGTGCCGACACCGTCTCGGAGAGGAAGACCGCCTGTCGCCCGTGGGTGGTGAGTTTGTCCGCGTCGTCGCGGTCCCACCCGATTTCGACCGCCTCCTCGCCGAGCGAGTCGACGAGGAACGCGGCCTTGTCGAGCGTGGCGTCCGTCGCGTCGTATCCGGGCGTCGCCGCCGCGCGCGCGTCGTAACCGACGAGCACGGCCCGCTCGGGTGCGCTGTAGGCGTCCGCCGGGTAGGCCGCACCCACGACGCCGCCGGCACCGAAGACGAACACCACGACGAGGAAGAGCCCGAGGAACGCTCTGGGGGCCCCTCGAACCGGCTTGCGGGCGAAGAAGGGGTGTGCGCGCGTCCGTTCCATCGTCAGCGACGCGACGCGTTCGACGAGCGCCGCCAGCGAGTGCGTGTTCTGCGACGCCCCCGTCACGACGAGGCGGCCGTCGCCGGCGACGCGAACGAACGAGTTGTGAAATCCGGTGTGGCGAACGTTGAGGCCGCGACCCTCTCCGAACCGGTCGCGGCGACACTCGTCGTACTCGTCCGCCGCTTCGACGGCCGCTTCGATGTCGGTGAGCGCCTGCTCGGCGTCGCTCACGGTGTCCGCCGAGACGAAGATGGAGTCGCGCTCGAAACTGAGTCCGGAGCCGTTTCGTCGGTACTCGGCGAGCCGTCGAAGCGCGAACTTCACGTGTGCGGCGACCAGCGGAACCACCGGGAGGAGGACGACGGCGACGAGCGCCGTGACGTACCCGCCTCTCGAAGCGGGGCCGTAGCCGTATCCGAGTCCGACGAAGGCGAGGGCGACAGCGAGCGTCAAACAGCCGCCGACGACGAACGCGCGGAGTTTGTTCATGCCGTCACCCCCCGAGGAACGTCTGTTTGATGCGGCCGAAGAGCCCGACCTTCCGCCGCTTACTCTCGGCTTCGAACACCGGTCCGAGTTTGGTGACGAGGTCATCGTAACTCTCGAATCGGTCCGCCTCGGCCTTCCCGAGTAACTCCGCGACCATGATGGAGTTCCCGTCCGCGTCCACCTGCACGTTCGCCAACGCGTGCTCGCGCTCCACTCGGCGAACTGAGACGGGGTACTCCCAGCCCGACTCCTCGACGAGAGCGTGAACCGCGTCCGGTCCGTGTGTCATGTTCGTTCGTCTGGTTTCTTCGACCATAAACCTTTCACGGGGCGGTCGGGGGCGCGGCCGTCGACGGCGCGGATTCGTCGAGCAACGAATCGAGACACCGGTACCCCAGCCGACTCCCCGACGGGGACCGCACCTCCGAGAGGAGCGGCCGGGACCAGACGGTCGTCCGGTCCCTCGCGAGGGGGTCGCCGTCCGGCGTGGTCCCACTGACGACGAGCGTGTACTGACCCCACCGTACGACCGTCTCGTTGCGCGGTGCGAACGCCGATACGACCGACTGCGCGGCTCGCAGCGACGGCCACAGACTGATTTCGAGCGTCAGCCTGTGACCGGACGGCGGCACGTACGTCACCGCGTGCCGCGCAGTCGGGTCGCGAAGTCGGTCCGGTTCGGCCGGCGGGTCGGACGTCGCCGGACTCTGCTGCCACCCGTCGAGTCCACCGGCGCTCGCCCCCGGCACGACGGCCGGGGCGAGTTCCGCTGGGCGAACGTTTCTCGGTGGAGCGGGACAGCCGATGACCGAGTACGAGACTGTCTCGACGTCGGCGGGCGCGTTCTCACTTCCGTTTTCACCGCCTTGAGCGTCGGTTTCGGACTTCGGTCGCGCCGTCGCCGTCGAGAGTTCCGCCTCGCGCTGGTCGGCCGTCGCGGTGGCGGGTGAAGGTGAATCCACAACCGGTGTCGGACCGGTGTGAGTGAGGACCACACCGACGCTCGCGAAGAGGAGCACCACCGCGACCGCGACGACTGCACCGCTCGTGGGGGTCTTCAGCCGGTCGACGACGCGTGACTCCTCGGCGGCGGCGAATCGCGGCGAGCAAAACCGGTCCGCCGAGGGGCCGAGATAGTCCGCGAGTATCTCGGCCGACCGGTCTCTATCGACCGCGTACCGAACGACGTCGAGTAACTCGGCCGCGTCGACGACGCTCGGGTCGTCGGAGAGCCGGGACGTGACGACGACGTCGCCGGCGACCGTCGACGGCGGCCGGTGAGTCACGACGAGGTGACGCGTCGTGCTCCCGTCGCCGACAGCGATGGTGGCCCCATCCCGCGCGACAGACCGGCCGCGTTCGACCCAGAGGTCGGACACCAGTCGGGCGAACGTCTCCACGTCGAGGCGGCGCAGCCGCGCCGCGAACTGGCTCGCGTCGTCACCTCGGTTCCCGCGAAGGCGGTGCATCGGTCGATTAGAGGCGCGTCCTGATGTCTTCGACGACCGTCTCGGTGGTGGAAGACCCGCCGAGGTCGGGGGTTCTCGGTGCCGTTTCGTCGGCGAGTTGTGACTCGACCGCGCGCCGGATGTCACGGGCGACCTCGCTCTCGCCGAGGTGGTCGAAGAGCATCGAAACCGAGAGGACCGTCGCGAGGGGATTGGCGATTCCCCGTCCCGCGATGTCCGGGGCGCTCCCGTGGACCGGTTCGAACATCGACGGGGAGTGCCCCTCGACGTTGATGTTCGCCGAGGGGGCCATCCCCATGCTCCCGCTGACGATGGCTCCGATGTCCGTGAGAATGTCGCCGAAGAGGTTAGACGCCACGAGGACGTCGAACTCCTCCGGCCGTCGGACGAGGTCCATCGACGCCGCGTCGACGAGCAGGCGTTCGACGGTCACGTCGGGATACTCGGACGAGACCTCCTCGACGATTCGGTCCCAGAACACCATCCCGTGTGCCTGCGCGTTCGACTTCGTCACGTTCGTCAGCCGGCCCTCGCGCGACCGGGCCTCCTCGAACGCCGCACGGACGACCGTTTCGGTCCCTTTTCGGGTGTAGACGGCCGTCTGAACCGCGACTTCGTGCGGATAGCCCCGATGCTCGTGGCCCCCCGCGTCGGCGTACTCGCCTTCGGTGTTCTCCCGGTAGACGACGAAGTCGATATCGCCCCCGTCGTATCCGCGGAGCGGGCTCTCGACGCCGTCGAAGAGCACCGAGGGGCGCTTACAGACCTGCTGGTCGAACGCCTTTCGAATCGGGAGCATCATCCCGCGGAGCGTCACGTGGTCCGGAATCTCCGGGTGTCCGACGGCACCGAGGAGAATCGCATCGCACGGTTCGAGCGTCTCGATGGCATCGTCCGGCATCATCGACCCCGCTTCGAGGTAGCGTTCGCTCCCCCAGTCGTACCGCGTCGTCTCGACGTCGAATCCGCCCGCGTTAGCGGCGTCGTCGAGGAGCGGCCGCGTCGCATCGATGACCTCGACGCCGATACCGTCCCCCGGAAGAATCGAGATAGAGTATATCACACACGAACGTCGCCGAGTGAGAGCAAAAGCGTTCCCCCGCGGGGGCGGAAATGCCGACGGCGCCGTTGCGGCGGGGGGCGGGGGGTGCGGTTCGTTAGGCTTCCGATTCGATTATCTTCGGCGACGATTCAGCGCGCTCGTGTCCGTGAATCAGCGCTTCCTCGGTGTTGCGGTCGAACAGGTGGAGGTCGTCTTCCTCGAAGGTCACAGTGATGACGTCCCCTTCTTCGGGTTCGGTTTCGGACGGGGCGCGGAGGCGGCACTCCTTGCCCGCGACGTCGAGGTAGATGAAGTTGTCGGAGCCGATGACCTCGACGACGTCGACGGTCGCCTCGAAGGACTTCTCGCCGGAGGCCGACGGGTCGACGTTGAGGTTCTCCGGACGGACACTGAGGACGTATTCGCCCTCGCCGCCGACGAGGTCGACGAGCGAATCGGAGACGCTGTACCTGAAGCCGTTCCCGACGAGCGTTCCGGTCCCGTCGCTTGCGACTTCGAGGTCGACGTCGAAGAAGTTCATGCTCGGACTCCCGATGAAGTCGGCGACGAACGTGTTCGCCGGGCGGTAGTACACTTCCTTCGGCGAGCCGACCTGCTGAAGCTGTCCGTCGTTGAGGATGACGATGCGGTCGGCCATCGTCATCGCCTCTTCTTGGTCGTGGGTGACGTATATCGTCGTGATGCCGAGCTCGGAGTGGATGCGCGAGAGCTCCGTCCGCATGTGTTTGCGGAGTTGGGCGTCGAGGTTGGAGAGGGGTTCGTCGAACAGGAACACCGCCGGTTCGCGGACGATTGCGCGGCCAGTCGCGACGCGCTGTTGCTGCCCGCCCGAGAGGCTACCGGGCTTTTTGTCCAGCAGGTCCTCGATACCCATCATCTCCGCGGCCTCGACGACCCGCCGGTCGACCTCCTCTTTGTTGAGGTCGGTACTCAGGCTGAGGCCGTACCCCATGTTACCGCGAACGGTCTTGTGGGGGTACAGCGCGTACGACTGGAACACCATCGCGATGTCGCGGTCGCGGGGTGAGACGTCGTTTACCGGTTCGCCGTTGAGGCGAATCTCCCCGTCCGTGATGTTTTCGAGCCCGGCGAGCATTCGCAACGTCGTCGACTTCCCGCAGCCCGAGGGGCCGACGAAGACGACGAACTCGCCGTCGGGGATGTCGAGTGACAGCTCCTCGACGGCGACGATTGGGCCGGACGTGTCTTCGAATACTTTCGTAATGTTGTCAAATTCAACGCGTGCCATGGTAACGTATTGTGTGGTTGGTTTGTCGGTCTGTTATTTATTCGTGTCCCCGGGGTGGCAGACGGGCTCCGTCCACCACTGGAACTCGGGTCTTCAGGCACCCCCGAGGCCTTCTCCGACGTAGCGCTGTGAGAGGCCGTAGAAGACGACCGGTGGCGCGACCAGTAGCACCACGGCCGCCATGAGGATGTTCCACTCGCGGAGCACGTCGCTCCCGAGGATGAAGTGAATCGCCACGGTGGCGGTTCGGACGTCCTCGTCGCTCGTGAGGACGAACACCCACAGGAAGTTGTTCCACGCCGTGAGGAACGAGAAGAGCGCGGCCGCGCCCACCGCGGGTGCCGAAAGCGGGAGGACGATGCGCAGGAACGCACCGATTTCCGTGTGCCCGTCGATGAGCGCCGCCTCTTCGATGTTCTCCGGAATGCCCTGTCTGAAAAAGCCCTGTAACAGCCAGATGGTCTGTGGCAGGACGAAGATAGACAGCGCGATGATGATACCCGGCAGGGTGTTTATCAGTCCGAAGACGTAGAACACCTCGTACACCGGGATGGTGATGACGATCCAGGGGAACATGATCGTGAACACGGCGGTGTAGAACAGGAGCTTCCGCCCGGGGAAGTCCAGTCGTGCGAACGCGTACGCGCCCGGAATCGAGAACACCAACGAGATGAGCGTCGCCGAGATGGACACGATAACGCTGTTCTGGAAGAACGTCACGAAGTCGAACTGGTTCCAGATGTCCGTGTACGCGGCGAGCGTCAGCGCGTCCAGCGCCGGGAGGTAGCCCGTCTCGGGGCTAATCGCGGCGAAGTTCGTCAGAAGCGACGTTCGGACGACCCAGAAGTACGGCGTCAGCGCGAAGACCGCGAAGACACCGAGGGCGGCGTACAGCAGGAATCGGCTGCGGCGAGTCTCGTTAATCATGGTTAGACGTACAGCTCCTCTTCGTCCTTGATGACGGTCACGTAGAAGATGGCCGCGGTCATGGAGACGAGGATCATGGCCATCCCGAGTGTGTACGCCCGCGAGAACTGCAGGTTGACGTACGCGGTCTCGTACGTGAGGATACTCATCAACATCGTCCGGGTTCCCGGGCCACCGCCGGTCAACTCGAACGGCTGTGCGAACTCCGCGACGTTCCACGCGGTGCGGAGCGCGAGGATGATAATCGTCGGCGTGACGAGGTGCGGTAACGTCACGTCACGGAAGCGCCGGAGTCGCCCCGCCCCGGCCAGCGCCGCCGCCTCGTACTGCTCGCGGGGGATTCCCACGATAGCGGCGGCGTAGATGATGCCCGCGTACCCGTAGTCGTGCCACGACTGGGCGACGATGAGTGAGACGTACGGCCAGATACCGTCGGCGAGGAACGCCGGCGCCTGAACGCCGAGGAAGTCGGAGAGTATCATGGGGAGCATCCCGAAGTCGCTGTTCAGGAACCACATCCAGATGACACCTCCCGCGAGCGGCGCGGAGAAGTACGGGGACATGATGATCGCGCTCGTCCAGTCTCGCCATCGACTCCGGAGTTCGCTCAGGAGCAGGGCCGCGATGAGGCCGATGACCAGTTGCAGGAGCGTCGTGCCGAAGACGAAGGCCAGCGTCCAGCCGAATGCGAAGTGAAACAGGTCGTTCGTCAGCAGCCACGAGTAGTTTTCGAGGCCGACGAAACTACCGGCTTGGCCGAGCCGGGTGTTCGTGAACGTCAGGTAGACACCTCTGACGATGGGGTAGTAAAACAGGATCGTGAACATCACGAACGTCGGGACGATAAACAGGTAGCCGATCCAGTTCTCCCGAACCCGGTCCATGAGCGTGGTCTCCTCTAGCCCATACTTCTGTCTGATGTTTTGTGCGGTTTCTTGTGACATGATATTGTTGTATTTTATAGCGTATAAAACCGTTTGGGTGGCCTGTTGAGGTGTCTCCCTCCGTCTACTGTGCCAGGCGGTCCTGGATGCGCGAGCGGACGAGCGACGGCGTCTCCTCGATGGTGTGCTGTCCGGCGATGGCTTCGCTTATGGTCTCGTTGATATCGGTCCACCGAATCGGGTCGGTGTCTCTGACGTCCCACGACGCGCCCGTCGTCGAGTACTGCTCGCCGTAGGTGTCGGCGTTCTTGTAGGCCTGCTCGGTGCTCTGTGCGAGTTCGTACTCGTCGAGAATCTTCTGCAGTTTGGGCTGGAGTCCGGGGAGCGACTCGTAGTGTTCGCCCCACGCGGGCAGGACGAACTCGTCGTCGCCGAGGAGGAACATGTTGAGGTCCCACGCGGCGTTCTGCTTCGTGTCGCTCGCGTTGAACAGCGTCTGCTGCTGTTCGAGTGCCCACATGTGGCCGCCGTGTTCGCCTTCGACGCCCTCCAGTTCGCTGATGCCGAAGTTGCTGCCGAACTCGGCGTCGACCTTCGGGTGCGGGAGGAGCATGAAGTCGCCCTCGCCGCCGTTCCAGCCGAACTGGACGTCTTCTTTGATAGCGCGCCAGCGGTTCGCCGTCGGGACGGCGTAGTTGAACGACGCGACCCTGCCGGTCAGCATGAGGGACGGTATCTCCTCGTCGCCGCGCTGGGCGGACTCCGAACTGCTGAACTCGTGGGCCATCTTGACACAGGTCTTGATCATGCCGTCGGTCTTGCCCTGGTCTTCGTGGTCCTCGTTGGCGACGACGATAGTCGGGTGCTCCGGGTCGTCGCTCTGACGCATCCACGGGTCGGTGCCGCCGGTGTATGCCGTCCGTGCGTACCCCCAGTAGGATTCGAGGTCGCCGGGGACGCCGGTTTCCTCGTAGGCGATTGCGTCAGTCTGCTCGTCGATTCGACGGACCGCGTCGAGGAACCCGCTCCACGTCGAGAGCTCCGAGGCCGGGTCGCTGACGCCGACCTGACTGAACAGTTTCGGGTTGATTCCGAGGTTACTGTTCGTGTGGCGCATCCCGCCCGCGGACCAGTACTCACCGCGGTATTTCGCGGAATCGAGGTTCGCGGCCGTGTAGTCGCCGGGGAGTCGGTCCGTCCCCTCGATGAAGGGAGAGTGGTCGGGCACCTTCCCGTCGAGGTAGAACTGGAGCCCACCACCGCCGGACTCGGCCATCGTCGGCGGATTCCCGCTCGACACCGTCGAGGCGAGTTTTGACCGGATGTCCCCGTAGGACGCCGTCTGCATCTTCACCGTGACGTTGCCCTGCTGTTCTTCGAAGGTGCTCAACGACTCCTGGAAGTGCGACTTAATCGAAGAGTTCTCCGCCGCCTGTGCGTTCAGGTAGTCGATGGTAATGCTCTCGGAACCGCTGGAATCGGACCCCGAATCCGTGTTCGAGTCGGACCCCGAGTCCGTGTTCGAGTCGGTCCCGCTGTCGTCGTTGTTTTCTCCGCCGCCACCAGTACAACCTGCGAGCGCACCGAGTGCCCCGACGGTCGACGCGGCCGCCGCCGACTGCATGAACCGCCGTCTCGATGGATGCTCGTCGGTCTCGGTACTGGCGTCTTCACTACGTTCACCACTGCCCGTGCCACTACGTGACATTGTGATAAGGTCAACATACACAATCGACTTAAATGTTTCTCCATTGATGGCGATTTATCATACACAATATGAGAATGGTATTGTGTATCAGTCCCGTACACTTATGACGAGCGACCATCGACAGGACGGTTATGGACTCCGACGCACGGCACGCGCTCCTCGCCGACGTCGACCGCGTGTGCGACCTCGTGGGGACGACGCTGGGGCCGTTCGGGACGAACAAACTCGTCGTCGAATCGGGCGGGCGCGTGACCACGACCGCTTCGAGTAGCCTGCTCCTCGAACGACTCGAACTCGACGACCCCGCGACGACCCTGCTCCGAGACGCGGCGACCGACTTCCGCGACGAGCGGGGGGACGGCTCGACTCGGATGGTGCTGTTGACGGGCGCGCTGCTCAGTCAGGCGGACGACCTCATCGAACGGGGGCTTCACCCCACGGTCGTCGCGCGCGGGTACAGGGACGCGTTCGACGTCGCCATCGACCGACTCGACGCGCGTGCCCGTCCACTGTCGCTCGTCGGTGCCGAGCGGGTTGCGGAGACCGCGCTCACCGGGACGCGGAACCCGGCCACCCGCCGACACGTGAGCGAAGCCATCGCGAACGCCGTCACCGACGCGTCGGCAGACGATTCCGTCGACGGCGGTCGGGCGAGCGTCGACGTGGTCGCGCGAATCGGCGGCGTCGGCGACACCGAACTCGTCGACGGTGTCGTCATCGAGACCCCGCTGGTCTCGGAGGCGATGCCTCGTCGTCAACGAGACGCCGGCGTCGCGCTCCTCTCGTCGACGGTGGACGTCCCTCGACTCGGCGGGGCGACCGACTCGTCCGAGCGGTCGATTTCACTCGACGTGGATTCGTTCGAAGACCGAGCGGACATCGGTGCGTACGAGCGCGACCAGTTCCGGCGGACGCTGTCGGACGCCGCCGAAGCCGGGTGCCGGTTCATCGCGACGCAGGGCGCAATCAACGACCGCGTGAAGACGCGGGTGGCAGACGCGGGCATCACCGCAATCGAGCGCGTCGACGACGACGTCATGCGGCGGCTCGTTCGAAACACCGGCGGGCAGGTCGTCCCCACGCTCGAAGACGCGACGCCCGAGACGATGGGAACCGCCGACGTGGGGTTCGAACGACTCGCCGGGCGAGAGTTCGTCACCGTCGAGGGGACCGCCGAACGGGTGTACACGCTCCTGTGTCGCGCACCCGACCCGCGGTCGGTCTCGGCGTTCGAGGCCAGTGCCACGAGCGCCATCAGCGCGACGTTCCACGCGCTCGCCGACGAGCGGGTCGTCCCCGGCGGCGGGGCGACGGAAATCGACCTCGAACGGTCGGTTCGGGAGGCTGCGCGGGGGACCGCGAGCCGCGAACAGCTCGCGATGGAGGGGTTCGCTCGCGCGCTCACGGCAATCCCGCGACAGTTGGCCGCGAGCGCGGGACTCGACGGCTGGACGGGCGTGCTCCGCCTGCGCGTCGCCCACACGGAGGGCCGTTCTTCGATGGGCGTCGACGCGCTCTCGGGCGAGATTCGGGACGTTCTCGACGCGGACCCGGTCGTCGAACCGCGTCGTCTCCAGCGCGATATCCTCGGTGCGGCGACCGACCTCGCGGTCCAACTCATCCGAATCGACGGACAGCTTTCCGCGTCGGACCTCGCTGACGACGAACCGACGCCGCCGGTACAGTAACCGGCTCCCCGGTCGTCACTGTCTCTGTTCTGCGGAGCGCGAAAATCGCTTCGAGCTAGTCGTGTTCTATCTGCGGGTCGAGCTCGTCTAAATCGATACCGGGCGAGACGACGGCGTCGATGGTGGAGAGCTGTTCCGACGTCGCAACGGCGCTGTCGAGCGCCTGCGAGAAGACTCGTCGCGGCTCGACGACGCCGAGTTCCCACGCGTCCGCCGGTTCGCCGCGCGCGGCATCGAAGCCGACCGGTGCCGGGTCGGTCGCGGCGTCAGCGTGCGCGGTTCGAACGGCGGCGAGAGCTTCGAGCGGGTCGTAGCCGGCGTTACGGGCGAGCGTCTGCACGAGCGATTCGCACACGTCGGCGAACGCCTCGATCGCGAGTTGCTCTTTCCCCTGTACGCCGCTCGCGAACCGTCGAAGGTCCCGACCGACCGCGAGCGGTGCCGCGCCCGCACCCGGAAGGACCTGTCCGTCCATCGCCGCGACCGCCGTCGTCTCGACGGCGTCTTCGACGAGTCGTTCGTGGGCCGTCCGCCCCTGTTCGGTGGGCGTCTCGACGACGACGGTGAACACCGGTCCCTCGCACTCCCCGATGGTCGTCCACTTCTCGTCTCCGACTCGCCGCTCGGTCACGCGCCCCGCTCGGCCGAGCTTCGACTCGTCGAGGTCGGAGACGTGGCCGACGACCTGCGCCCCCGTCGCACGGGCGACGCGGTGGACGTCCGATTTCGGGTACTGCGCGCGGTCGACGACCGCGACGCCCCGCGATTCGAGCGCGTTCTTGACCGCGTCATCGAGCTCCGCGCGCACGACGAGCACGTCGACACCGAGGCTGGCGACGCTCGCCGCCACGTCGTCTATCGCGCTGGTACGCGCCGCGGTGTAGGCCGTCACCGCCCCTGCCGAGCCGAGCGAGACGGCCGCGCCCTCGCCGCTTCCGAAACTGGTCGCCGTCTCTTCGACATCGATGTCGCGTTCGAGGACGGCGATTCGGGCGTCCGACAGAACACCTTCGACGGACGGTGTCCAGTCGAACGAGAGCCGGCTCTTCTCGCTCGTCTCGTGGGCACCCGGTCGTCGTCGAATGACGTGGCCGCGGACGAGTGCTACCCCGTCGCCGGCGCGCGTTCGCACGCTGACGTCGTCGGTGTCGAACCACTGCCCCTCCGTCGACCCCGCGAGCTCGGCGACCGCCGTCGAGACGACGTCGGCGTACGCGTCCCGACGAGACTGCGAGAGGTCGGTCGTCATGGCCGTGTCGGCGACCTCGCGAAGGCGGTCGCGGTCGGCGGCGGTAATCGGGCGCGCGAGGTCGTCGAGTACCTTCCCCGCCCGGTTCGCGGCCATCGCGTATCCGACCGTCAACGTGCCCTCGTGAAGGCCCGACTCGCTGAGTCGAGCACCTTCCTCGACGAGTCCGGCGGCGAGGAGCGCGGCGGTCGTGGTCCCGTCGTGGAGCCCGCGTCGGACGGAGTCGAGGCCGTCGACGAACAGCGCGGCAATCGGGTGAACGAACCCGTCACCGCGTTCTATCGCGTCGAGGAGTCGACCCGCATCGGCCGTCACGACGGTCTCGGGCACCTGTTGCCCGTCGACCGTCTGCACGAGAGATGTGGACCCTCGGGGGCCGTAGGTCGAAGCGAGGAGAGACTCGACCGCACGGGTCGCACCGACGACGTACGCTCGCGCCGCCTCGTCACGGGCGAGCCAATCGCCCGTCTCCGCGTTCGTGTCGTGAGCCATAGTTTGGCGGAGCGTACCACAGTATATAAATCTATGTTCTGTTCGATTGCTGTCACCTCAACTGCTAAGTGGACGGGGAGAGATTCGTGATACCACATGCCACAAACTATCGGGTTCGTCGGCGTTGGAATCATGGGAAAACCGATGGCGGAGAACGTCCTCGATGCGGGGTTCGACGTCGTCGTTCACAACCGCTCGCGGGAGGCGGTCGACTCGTTAGCCGAGTTGGGGGCGACGGCCGCGTCGGCTCCGTCCGCGGTCGCATCCCAAGCGGATGTCGTCGTCACCGTCCTTCCGGACACCGAGGCGGTCGAGGAGGTCGTGTACGGCGACGACGGGTTGGCCGACGGCTTCGACAGCGGTGACGTGCTCATCGACATGTCCACAATCTCGCCCGTCGCCACAGAACGGCTCTCCGAGGAGCTCGAAGCGGGGGGCGTCTCGATGCTCGACGCACCAGTCAGCGGCGGCGAAGAGGGGGCCAGAGACGGGTCGCTCTCGATAATGGTCGGCGGCTCGCGCGAGACGTTCGACGCGCACGCGTCGCTCTTCGCCGCGATGGGGTCGACCGTCACCTACTGCGGCGACGCCGGCGCCGGACAGATTACCAAGGCGTGTAATCAAATCGTCGTCGGGTGTACGCTACAGGCGGTTTCCGAGGCGCTCGTGTTGGCGCAACGGGCGGGTGCCGACCTCGAAGCCGTCGTCGACGCGATCAGTGGCGGTGCCGCCGGCTGTTGGGCGCTCCGCGAGCGAGCGCCGCGGGTCATCCGCGGGAACTTCGACCCGGGGTTCTTCGCCTCGTATCAGTACAAAGACCTCAGAATCGCGACGGCGGCCGGAGAGGAGTACGGCTCGCCGATGCCCGCGACGTCCGTCGTCCACGAGGCGTACAAGGCGATGGAGACCTCCGGGTACGGCCGCGACGACCACTCTGCGGTCATCAAAATCCTCGAAGACACGGTCGGCGAGGCCGCCCGAATCGAGTAGCCCGAACCGAACGAGTGCGTTCCGCGGAATCGTGCGACAGTATCGAACAGCGCCCGTCGGTCGGTTCAGATACCGTGGATTCGACCACGGCGGTCGGGCGAAACCGCGCTCTCTCGGTCGGGTGTCCCTCGGATGGGTGGACGCGTTCGAACGGCGATTCTGAGTCGCCTTCACAGGTCCGTCTGCGTCCGTCCGCTCGGTTCCGTTTACCGATGATGAACGTGAGACTTGACAACATCCCACATGAGAGAGCGTCAACCCATAGATTACGATTAGAGAACAAGTGTACATTCGATGAATTTGCCCGACCGCCCGCATGAACTATAATTATAAACTGATGTAACACATGACAATCGTTCATTGTCAACTACCGCCGCCCCAGTATATGTATTCAAAATTTCATTTACAAACTTATGCTTGTAATGGTAATAGAGATACACCGCTGAACGTGCGTATCGGCGTCTCACAGAGCCGATTCGTGTTTTCGTGCGGCGATAGTGAACGGCGGGGCGGAAATCGAATATCACAGGACGGACGCTGGGAGCATTCTCGTCCCGCGTTCGAAGGAGTGTTCATCGTGGGACTGCCGGTGTCGACGTCCCGCCGGGGTCGCGTGGCTTCGAACGCGGTTTCTCTCGAAGGGCGAACGCGACGTGAGTTTCGGGAAAACCGAGTGCCGGGGGCGTGAGAGCATTTATTAGGTGCCCCTGTGTGAGCCGACGTATGGCACCGACTATCACGAAAATCGAGTCGACGGAGTTCAGCTACACGCTCGACGACGTCGGCACGGACGGCCACGGGTTCAACCTCGTCTACGCCCCCGGTGAGACGACCGAGCGAAAACTGTTCGCGCTCCAGATACACACGGACGAGGGAATCACCGGCGAGTACATCGGTGGGAACTCTCCGGGCGCGGCGCAGATCAACACGTTCGCGAACTACCTCGTCGGGAAGAACCCACTCGAACGAGAGCGACACTGGAGCGAGGTCAAGCGGGCGCTCCGAAAGTACGACCGGATGGGAATCGGCCCGGTCGATATCGCGCTGTGGGACTTCGCCGGGAAGTACTACGACGCGCCGATTCACGAACTCCTCGGGACGTATCGGACCCGACTCCCCACGTACGCGTCGACGTATCACGGCGACGAGGCGGGCGGTCTCGACTCGCCCGAGGCCTACGCCGACTTCGCCGAGGAGTGTCGTGACGCCGGGTTCCCCGGGTTCAAGATTCACGGCTGGGGCGGGGGCGACGACGCCCGAGACGTGCGTCGAGAGGTCGAGACGGTTCGGGCGGTGGGCGAACGCGTCGGCGACGAGATGGACCTGATGGTCGACCCCGCGTGCGAACTGGCGACGTTCGCCGACGCGTTGAAAGTCGGTCGCGCGTGCGACGAGTACGACTACCTCTGGCTCGAAGACCCCTATCGGGACGGCGGCATCTCCCAGCACGGCCACCAGAAGCTCCGCGAACTCATCGACACGCCGCTGCTCCAGACCGAGCACGTCCGCGGGCTCGAACCGCACACGGACTTCGTCGCCAGCGGGGCGACCGACTTCGTCCGCGCGGACCCCGAGTACGACGGCGGTATCACCGGCGCGATGAAAATCGTCCGCGTCGCCGAGGGCTTCGGCCTCGACGTGGAGTTCCACGCCCCCGGCCCCGCACAGAGACACTGCATGGCGGCCGCCCGGAACGCGAACTACTACGAACTCGCGCTCGTCCACCCGCTCGCGAACAACACCCAACCCCCGGTCTACCGCGGTGACTACTCGGACATGTTCGATACCATCGACGAACGCGGGACCGTTCCCGTCCCCGACGGCCCGGGCCTCGGCGTCGACTACGACTGGGAGTACGTCGAAGCGAACGCGACCGGCAGCGTCCACATCTACGAGTAGTCATGACCTACAGGGCCGGAATCATCGGAACCGGCGGCATCGCTGGAATGGGAATCCTCGGGATGCACGACGACTCGCAGATCGGGAAAGCGAAAGTGCGCGCGAGTCACGCCGGGGGGTACGACGAGACCGAGGACATCGAACTCGTCGCGGTGGCCGACGTCGACGAGACGAAGCTCGGTCGCTTCGGCGAGGCGTGGGACGTCCCCGAGGCGGGGCGGTACGTCGGCCACGAAGCGATGCTGGCGAACGAAGACCTCGACGTCGTCTCCGTCTGTACGCCCTCGTACCTCCACGCCGACCACGTCGTCGACGTGGCACACTCGGCGGCCGACCCGGACGTCGTCTGGTGCGAGAAACCGATTGCCTCGGCCGTCTCCGACGCGGAGGAGATGGTCGCCGCCTGTGACGAGACGGACACCGAGCTCGTCGTGAACCACTCGTTTCGGTTCACCGACAAACTGCGTCGCCTCCGCGACCTCCTCGTCGAAGAAGAGCTTCTGGGCGACGTTCGCTCGGTGGCGACGCAGTTCCGCATGGAGCTCATGCGAAACTCCACTCACCTCCTCGACACGCTGGTCTACCTCCTCGACGCCCGCGCCGACCGGGTCGCCGGCTACATCAACGGGGAGAACGAGGCCGTCGAGTCGCTCGACGCGGCGGCCGACGTCGACGACGCCGGCGGTGGGGGGTTCGTCGTCACGGACGACGGGACGTTCGTCACCGTCGACTGTACCGTCCCGCGCGAGATTTCGTCGATGACGCTCCAGTTCGTCGGCACCGAGGGGAAACTGTACATGAACAACGACGACGGGGAGTGGCGGTACTGGCGGCTCGAAGACGGAGAGCACGTCGAGACCGACCTCCCCGGTATCGACGGCGCGTGGACCTGGGACGAAGATTACCGCAACGCGTTCCCGAACGCGGCGAGACACGTCGAGGCGATGCTCCGCGGCGACGCGGAGAACCCGTCGACGGGCGAGGAGGCGACGCGGTCGCTGGAGATTATCGTCGCGCTGTACGTCTCCGAGTTCACGGGGGGTCAGGTGAGCGTTCCCCTCGAACGGCCTCTACGCGACGTCGAAATCACGTCGTGGTGAGCGTCGGCCAGTCGGGTTCGGCGGGGGTCGCCGCGGTCACCGTCGACATCAGCGATGACGGGCGACGTCGGCGGCAACCCGAATCGCATCGACCATGCTCGTCTCGCTGGCGATTCCCTCGCCGGCGATGTCGAAGGCGGTTCCGTGGTCCACGCTGGTTCGGACGATGGGCAACCCGATAGTCATGTTGACGCCGCTGACGCCCCCCGCCGCGTCGAACCCGAGCATCTTCAACGGGATGTGACCCTGGTCGTGATACATCGAGACGACGCAGTCGAACTCGCCTCGGGCGGCGCGGACGAACACGGTGTCCGGTGATATCGGTCCGGTCGCGTCGATGCCGTCAGCGACGGCACGCTCGACCGCGGGCGCGATTTCGTCGTCGTCCTCGTCGCCGAGGAGGCCGCCGTCGCCGGCGTGCGGGTTCAATCCGGCGACGGCGACGCGGGGGGACTCGATACCGAGGTTCCGGAGCGCGTCGTCGGTCACGCGGATGGTTTCGAGGACGTTCTCCGTCGTCACGAGCTCGCACGCCTCGCGGAGCGGGACGTGCGTGCTGACGTGGGTCACGCGCAGGTCGTCCTCGATGAGCATCATCGAGTAGTTCTCCGTGCCGGTCCGCGCGGCGAGGAGTCCGGTGTGGCCCGCGTGTTCGCTTCCCGCCATCCGCGTCGCCTGCTTGTTGATGGGGGCCGTGGCGATTGCGTCTATCTCCCCTTCGACCGCGAGGTCGATGGCGCGTTCGACGTACGCGAGACTCGCGGCACCGTACTCCTCGCGGAGTTCGCCGTGGACGAGGTCGTCGACGTTGTCGCAATCGATGACCGACAGCGCGGTCGGGTCGTCGTCGACGGACTCGACGGAGTCGACCGCGCGCACGTCGAACTCCGCGTCGCAGGCGTCTCTCGCGCGTCGCATCACGCCGAGGTCGCCGACGACGACCACGCGCGCGAACTCCGTCACGGACGGGAACGCTTTGACGGCGACTTCCGGACCGATACCCGCGGGGTCGCCCATCGTCACGGCGATTAAGGGGTTACTCGTGCTCATCGTCCCCACCCAAACGGGCGATGCACTTACGTATTGCCCCGGGGGTGCCGAACGCGCCGGCCTTCGTCACGACCGGGACGCCGTCGGCGACCCCACCCGACAGGCGACCGAGGGGAATCCCCTCTTCGATGGCCGTCCCGGAGAGGACCACGCCGTCCGCGTCCAGCGACTCGAAGGCGTCGGCGGCCACCGCGCCGCCGGTCACGAATATCGACCCCGGCGTCGGGGGTCCCCCGGCCCAGAGCCGTTCGACGGTCGAGCCCAGCGTCTCGGCCACCCGAGCGCGGACCGTCGCGCCATCGAT